>JANJUH010000356.1 GCA_024710675.1 Lysobacterales bacterium | reverse complement strand
TCCTACGTCGCTAGAATCCCACACCCCTACTCGGAGCCCGCCCCATGTCCCATGCCCTCGGCACCCGCGCGATCCATGCCGGCCAGTCGCCCGATCCGTCCACCGGCGCGGTGATGACGCCGATCTATGCGACGAGCACCTACGTGCAGTCCTCGCCGGGCGTGCACCAGGGCTTCGAGTACTCGCGCTCGCACAATCCGACGCGCTTCGCCTGGGAGCGCTGCATCGCCGACCTCGAGGGCGGCACGCGCGGCTATGCCTTCGCCTCGGGGCTGGCGGCCACCAGCACGGTGCTGGATCTGTTCGACTCCGGCAGCCATGTGGTCTGCATGGACGATGTCTACGGCGGCACCTACCGCCTGTTCGAGCGCGTGCGCCGGCGCTCGGCCGGGCTCGATTTCAGCTTCGTCGACCTCAACGACTTCGATGCGTTGGCGGCCGCGGTGCGCCCGGAGACCAGGCTGATCTGGGCCGAAACGCCGACCAACCCGATGTTGAAGATCGTCGACCTCTCGCGCCTCGGTGCCTTCGCCCGCGAGCGCGGCATCGTGCTGGTGGTCGACAACACCTTCTGTTCGCCGATGGTGCAGCGCCCGCTCGAGCACGGCGCGCACATGGTCATGCACTCGGCGACCAAGTACCTGAACGGCCATTCGGACATGGTCGGCGGCGTGATCGTCGTCGGTGACGATGCCGACCTCGCCGAGCGCATGGCCTTCCTGCAGAACGCGGTCGGCGGCATCCAGGGTCCCTTCGACAGCTTCCTCGCGCTGCGCGGCATCAAGACCCTGCACCTGCGCATGGAGCGCACCTGCCAGAACGCGCTCGCGATCGCGCGCCACCTCGAGCGCCACCCGCGCATCGAGAAGGTGATCTACCCCGGCCTCGAGAGCCACCCGCAACACGCGCTGGCGGCCAGGCAGATGCACGGCTTCGGCGGCATCGTCAGCATCTACGTCAAGGGTGGGCTCGATGGCGCGCGGAAGATGATGGAGCGCTGCCACCTGTTCGGCCTCGCCGAATCGCTCGGCGGCGTCGAGAGCCTGGTCAACCACCCGGCGATCATGACCCACGCCTCGGTGCCGCCCGAGCGCCGCGCGGCCCTCGGCATCCACGACAATCTGGTGCGCCTGTCGGTGGGCATCGAGGACGTCGCCGACCTGATCGCCGAACTGGATGCGGCACTGGCGGACTGAGGGCGCGTCCCCGTCATTCCGGCGCAGGCCGGAATCCAGTGCCATTCAGGTCGCCGGACGGGATTAGGTAGTCCGGCAAGGCCTTTCTGGACCCCCGCCTCCGCCGGGGTGACGAAGCGCAGGTTCGTCGCCGCATCTCTTGCGATACCGGTCGCACTGAGTAACAATTCGCGCCTTCTTCACGCGAGGCACCGCGATGTCCCTGCTGGTCTCCGGTCTTGCCGGCCTGGTGCTGTGGGCCTCGACCCACCCGGCCGACCAATGGTCGCCCGCCGATGATGCCGAGTGGCTGGCGAAGCAGCGTCCGGCCAGGGTCGCCGAATCGAAGTCCCCGGGGCAGCCGGCGGCAGCGCTTGGTCTGGCCGAAGCGCCACCCGATGTGCGCATCGCGCGCGGCGAGCTCGTGCGCCATGTCGGCCGCAGCGTGCGCCTGAAGATGGTCTCTGGCGCCGATCGCCTCGGGACCATCGAGGACGTCAGCGAAGGCCAGCTGCAGCTCCGTGCGCGCCTGCACGGCGGCTACGCCGGCTATCGCATTGCGCTCGACCAGATCCAGTACGCCTTGCCGGTGGAGTGAACGACGATGGGTGGTGCAATGTCTTACGCCGGGTACACCGTCCTGGCTTTCCTGTTGACCATCTGGATGGCCGTCATTGTCGGTCGTTCGCGGGGATTCGGCTGGGCGATGGCCTGCATCGTCTTCTGGCCGTCGGCGACCATGCACTTCTTCCGCCATTGGGGCGATGAAGGCAATGACATCCGTATTCCCTACATCTTTCTGATCGTCACGACCGTGATGTCCTTCTGGGCGCTCCACAAGGCTTCCCAACAGACCACCAACCTCCCTCCCGGCCGCTATGTCATCGACGAGGAGAAGGACATCAGCGTGCTGCGGATTTACGACCCACGCGTTGCCGGCATCGCAGAAGAGTTGTGGGACGAGGTCGACCGTGCACGGCCGGTCGAGCTCCGGATTGGCGCTGGTGGCATGATCGTGACGAAGATTCCCGAGGAAGAGGCCGACCAAGAAGGCTTGGCTGACGCTCGGGTCGCCAGCAGCGGATCGGAGCGGGCGCGGCCGGCGGAAGCCGAAACCACCGCCAGCGCACCCGGCTCGCAGGTCAGCGTCCGCACCAAGGCCATCCAGCTCGCCGAGCGCGGCCTGCAGGCCCAGCGTGGCCGCATCGAGCTTCGCGGGGGCGGGACTCTGGACCTGCCGCCCGACTACATCTACGTCGAAGCCCGCCACCTGGCGCTGCTCGCGAACATTGGTGCCGGCCGGGTCGATCAGCACACGCTGGGCTGGGTCATCCACCGCGAACGCCGCTTCTCCGACGAGGACGGCTGGCACGTCGAGTTGCGCTGGATCCCCGGCGAGCATGCGGCGCCCGGCGATGGCGAGGCCTGGCGTGGCGGGCTGGCCGACATCGCGGGCGTCGAGGAGTCCGAGCCCACCCTGATGCCGGGCTGGAATGCCGAAACCGGCATCGCCACCTTCTTCGATCGCGACCCGCGCGTCGGCGTCGACTGGCAGCGGGCGCACGCCTTGAAGG
>JANJUH010000343.1 GCA_024710675.1 Lysobacterales bacterium | reverse complement strand
GTGTGTTTGGCACGGCAAGCCGCTCGTCCAGCGCGTCTCACACACACCACCCCCACCCACCCCCGTGCGAGCCGTGCATCCGCCACGCGGGAGAGCCCGGATTCGTCCGGCGCCGAAGGAGCAACCGCCCCGGAAACTCTCAGGCCCAAGGACCGCGTGGCGGGTCACGACATCTGGAAAGAGGCGCTTGCGCGTCCGCCGAAGGGGTCACGCTCTCAGGCACAGCGACAGATGGGGCATCGCGGAGCGGCGTTGGCCGCCCGTCAGTCCCTCTTTCGGAGACCCGCATGAGCGCCCCCGTCCATCTGCGTCAGCCGCACCTCGCGTCCGAGTTCGTCCACCGCCACATCGGCCCGGCCCCGCATGAGGTGGCCGAGATGCTGGCGGCGATCGGCGCGGGTTCCCTCGAGCAACTGGTGGTAGAGACCGTCCCCGGCGCGATCCGCCAGCAGGCGGCGCTGGAAGTGGGTCCCGCGCTGAGCGAGGTCGAGGCCTTGGCCCGACTCAAGGAGATCGCCTCGCGCAACCAGGTGATGACCTCGCTGATCGGCCAGGGCTACCACGGCACGCACACGCCACTGGTCATCCTCCGCAACATCCTCGAGAACCCGGCCTGGTACACGGCGTACACGCCTTACCAGCCGGAGATCAGCCAGGGCCGCCTCGAGGCGCTGCTGAATTACCAGACGATGGTCTGCGAGCTGACCGGGCTCGACGTGGCCAACGCCTCGCTGCTTGACGAGGCCACCGCGGCCGCCGAGGCGATGGCGGTGGCGAAGCGCTCGGCCAAGGGCAAGGGCCAGGCCTTCTTCGTCGATGCCGACTGCCATCCGCAGACGATCGCGCTGGTGCGCACGCGCGCCGAGCCGCTGGGCTGGCCGGTGGTCGTCGGCAATCCGGCGACCGATCTCGTCGCCGAGGACTGCTTCGGCGTCCTGATGCAGTACCCCGGCAGCCTGGGTGCGGTCGTCGACCACCGCGCCGTGATCGCGCGCGTCAAGGCCGCCGGCGGCATCGCGGTGATGGCGGCCGATCCGCTGGCGCTGGCGCTACTGACACCGCCGGGCGAACTCGGCGCCGACATCGCGATCGGCTCGACGCAGCGCTTCGGCATCCCGATGGGCTATGGCGGCCCGCACGCGGCCTACATGGCGGTGCGCGATGCGCTGAAGCGCTCGATCCCGGGCCGCCTGATCGGCGTCTCGGTGGACAGCCGCGGGCAGAAGGCCTATCGCCTCGCGCTGCAGACGCGCGAGCAGCACATCCGTCGCGAAAAGGCGACGAGCACCATCTGCACCGCGCAGGTGCTGCTGGCGGTGATGGCTTCGATGTACGCGGTCTACCACGGCCCCGAGGGCCTGCGTGCGATCGCCGAGCGCGTGCACCGGCGGGCGCGTACGCTGGCGAAGGGCCTGGCCTCGCTGGGCTTTGCGCCGCGCTTCGAGGCCTACTTCGACTGCGTGACGGTCGACGCCGGTAGCCGCCAGCGCGCGATCGTCGAGCATGGCCTGGCCGAGAAGCTGAACTTCCGTGTCCTCGAAGACGGCGGGCTGTCGATCAATGTCGACGAGACCACGACCCCGGCGGTGCTCGAAGCGATCTGGCGCGCCTTCGGCGGCCGGCTGTCGGCGACTGAGGTCGAGGCCGGCATCGAGGCGGGCATTCCGGAGGCGCTGGCGCGCAAGGGCTCGTGCCTGAAGCACCCGATCTTCTCGCGCTACCGCTCGGAGACCGAGCTGCTGCGTTACCTGCGCAAGCTGGCCGACCGTGACCTCGCGCTCGACCGCGCGATGATTCCGCTGGGCTCGTGCACGATGAAGCTCAACGCCACCGCCGAGATGATCCCGGTGACCTGGCCCGAGTTCGGGGCGCTGCATCCCTTCGCGCCGGCCGAGCAGGCGCACGGCTACACGGAGCTGTTCGAGGACCTGAAGCGCTGGCTCTGCGACATCACCGGCTACGACGCCGTCTCGCTGCAGCCGAACTCGGGCGCGCAGGGCGAGTACGCCGGCCTGCTGGCGATCCGCGGCTACCACCTGGCGCGTGGCGAGGGCCATCGCAAGGTCTGCCTGATCCCCTCCTCCGCGCACGGCACCAACCCGGCCTCGGCGCAGATGGTGGGCATGGACGTGATCGTCGTGGACTGCGATGCCGACGGCAACGTCGACGTGGCGGACCTCACGGCCAAGGCCGAGAAGCACTCGGCGAACCTGGCCGCGCTGATGGTCACCTACCCGTCCACCCACGGCGTCTTCGAGGAGCAGATCCGCGAGATCTGCAACATCGTCCACGCGCACGGCGGCCAGGTCTACCTCGACGGCGCCAACCTCAACGCGCAGGTTGGCCTGGCGCGCCCCGGCGAGTACGGCGCCGACGTCAGCCACCTCAACCTGCACAAGACCTTCTGCATCCCGCACGGCGGCGGCGGCCCGGGCATGGGCCCGATCGGCGTCAAGGCGCACCTCGCGCCCTACCTGCCGGGCCACCCGGTGCTCGACGGCGGCAAGGCGCCCGTCGGTCCGGTCTCGGCGGCGCCCTATGGCTCGGCCTCGATCCTGCCGATCTCCTACGCCTACATCCTGATGATGGGCAGCGAGGGCCTCAAGCGCGCCACCGAGATCGCGATCTTGAACGCCAACTACATCGCCGCGCGCCTCGATGCGCACTTCCCGGTGCTGTACAAGAACGCGAAGGGCCGCGTTGCCCACGAGTGCATCGTCGATCCGCGTCCGCTCAAGGACCGCTGCGGCGTCAGCGTCGACGACATCGCCAAGCGCCTGATCGACTACGGCTTCCACGCGCCGACGATGAGCTTCCCGGTGCCGGGCACGCTGATGATCGAGCCCACCGAATCCGAGGCGAAGGTCGAGCTGGACCGCTTCTGCGACGCGATGATCGCGATCCGCGCCGAAGTCGCCGAGGTCGAGGCGGGCAAGTACCCGATCGAGTCCTCGCCGCTGCGCCACGCGCCGCACACGGTGCACGATTTGACCGAAGCCGAGTGGACGCGCCCCTACTCGCGCGAGCAGGCGGTGTTCCCGGCCGGCGTCGACCGCATGGACAAGTACTGGTGCCCGGTCGGCCGCGTCGACAACGTCTACGGCGATCGCAACCTGGTGTGCATCTGCCCGAGTCCGGAGGAGTATCGGGACGAGGCGGCTTGAGCCGAGCGCATCGCCCCTGACGTGTAGGAGCGCCCTCGGGCGCGAACGAATCTTGCCGCAAGGACCTTCGCGCGCAGAGCGCGCTCCTACAATCGGGGCAGGACGATCCTGTGCCGATGTAGGTGCGCCCTCGGGCGCGATCGGATCGTGCAGCAAGGACGTTCGCGCGCAGTGCGCGCTCCTACAATCGGGGCAGGACGATCCGGTGCC
>JANJUH010000156.1 GCA_024710675.1 Lysobacterales bacterium | reverse complement strand
AGCCATCTGAGTCCATCCCTTGACGCGAGCTCAGGTTTCGATAGCCGCTTCGTGCCCTCGTGCCCTCGTGCCCTCGTGCCCTCGTGCCCTCGTGCCCTCGTGCCCCGCCACTCACCACTCACCACTGACCACTGACCAACCCATGCAAGCCCAAATCACCCTGCTCCCCGGCGACGGCATCGGCCCTGAAGTGGTCGGCGCCGGCGTCGACGCGCTGATGGCGATCGCCCAGCGTTTCGGCCATACCTTCGACATCGACGAAGCCCTGATCGGTGGCGCCGCGATCGATGCGAGCGGCGAGGCGCTGCCCGAGGCCACGCTGGCCAAGTGTCGCGCCGCTGATGCCATCCTGCTGGGCGCGGTCGGCGGCCCGAAGTGGAGCGATCCTTCGGCGAAGGTGCGGCCGGAGCAAGGCCTGCTGGCGCTGCGCAAGGCGCTGGGTCTGTATGCGAACCTGCGGCCGGTGCAGCTGCACCCGGTGCTGGCGGATCTCGCGCCGGTGAAGGCCGATCGCCTCGCCGGCGTGGACCTGTTGGTGGTCCGCGAGCTGACCGGCGGCATCTACTTCGGCGAGAAGCGCCGCGAGGGCGACACGGCTTTCGATGGCTGCAGCTATTCGGTGGCCGAAGTCGAGCGCGTCGTGCGCCTCGCCGCGCGGCTGGCGGCTGCGCGCAAGGGTCGGCTGACCCAGGTCGACAAGGCCAATGTGCTGGAGACTTCCCGCCTGTGGAGGCAGGTCACGAGTCGCGTGATCGAATCGGAGTTCCCGGCGATCGCGCTGGAGCACCAGCTGGTCGACTCGATGGCCATGCACCTGATCGCCAAGCCGGCCGCCTACGATGTGATCGTCACCGAGAACCTCTTCGGCGACATCCTGACCGACGAGGCGGCGGAGCTCGCCGGCTCGCTGGGCCTGCTCCCCTCGGCCTCGCTGGGCGACGCAGGCCCCGGCCTGTACGAACCCATCCACGGCAGCGCGCCCGACATCGCCGGGCAGGACAAGGCCAACCCGGTCGGCACGATCCTCTCGGTGGCGCTGCTGCTGCGCTGGAGCCTGAAGCTCGATGCCGAGGCCACGGCGCTCGAGCAGGCGGTGGCGCGGGCGATCGAGAAGGGCGCCCGCACCGCGGATATCGCCGGTAGCGGCCCGGCGCTCGGCACCCGCGCGATGACGGCAGCGATCCTCGCTGAACTCGGCGATTGATCCGGCTCAGCCCCGCGCGCGCAGCCGGAAACGTTCCCGATAGTCCGCCGGCGTCAGCGCGGTGGCGCGCTTGAACAGCTTGCGGAAGCTGGAGACATCGCTGTAGCCCGAGCGCTCGACTACCTCGTCCAATGACAGGTGGGTGGTTTCGAGCAGCGCCTTGGCCCGCTCGACCTTCAGCCGCTGGATGTGCTCAAGCGGCGTATGCCCGTACTGGGTGCGGAAATGTCGCAGCAGGTTGCGTTCACTGGTGCCGCAGTGCTCGGCGAGCGCGGCGACGCTCAGCTCGCTGTCCAGGTGGTGGCGGAGATACTGTTCGGCCTTCTCGGCCAGCGAGGTACGCGGCTTCTCCAGGAGCGCCATCGACACATAGGGCGCCTGGCTTTGGCGCTCGGCGTCGATCACCAGCATCCGCCCCACCTGCTGGGCGAGTTCCTCGCCAGCGACCTCGGCGATCAGCCGGATGACGAGGTTCAGCACGGCGGTCGCCGCGCCCGTGGTGATCAGGCCGTCATCCTCGACCAGCATCTGGTCTGCTTCCAGCCGCACACCCGGGAACCAGCGCCGGAAGTTGGCGGCCAGCCACCAACTGGTCGTCGCGCGACGCCCTTCGAGCAGACCCGAATGGGCCAGCAGCAGCGTGCCGCTGCAGGAGGCCGCAAGGCGCACGCCCCGGGCACGCTGAGCCCTGAGCAGGGCGATCGCCTGGTCGTAGCGGCTGACCCGCCCACACAGCGCGGTGGCGTCATCGGCCATCACGCCCGGCACCAGCAAGACGTCGAGCTCGGGCGGTTCGGTCGCCAGGCCTTCGAGGACCAGGCCGCTCGAGGTTTCCACGCGATCGCGGCCTTCGGCCGAGATCACGTGAACGACAAATCGCGGATCGCTGCGTGGCTGGCGCAGGTTGGCCACCCGCTCCGCGATCTGCAAGGCGTCGGTGGGGCCCCCGATACTCGACAGCAGACAGCCGTCGAGCGCCAGGATGCCGAGCCGGAGCAGAGGTGGCTGTGTCATGCCCGAGGTCTTCAGCGGGAGATGTAGACGGCGCCAGTGTACTCGCCCAGCCATTCGAGCAGCGTGCGCGGCGCCTTGAGTGCGGTATCCGGGGCCAGCGGGTCCTCACAGGCGGCGAGGCGCACGTTCTCGCGGTGGCCTGGCGGCAGGCGGGTCCCGCTGGTGGCAATCAGCTCGGGCTGGCCATCGGCGCCGCGCCCCAGGAGCCACACCCCTTCCGGCAGATAGGTCTGCTGCGCGCAGCCTGAATCGACTTTGCGGCTGGATGCATCGACAGGCACCAGGCGCCAGTAACCGCGACCCTGTTCCAGAACGGCCGTGTACTGGCTGCCTTCGACGTAGGCCGGGCCGGTGTCGACGGGCTTGCCCGCCGCAGCGAGGTGAGTGCCGAAGCTCAACAGCAGGGAGGCGAGAACGAGCGATTTCATGAGGTGACTCCTTGTGGATAGGGCCGGGCCTGGCCCGACCGTGTGGCCATAATCACCATGGAAGAGCGATATCCGAAGTGTCTTTTAAGACCTAAAAGAGGCGACAAAAGACATCATGGGTGTCGGATCGTCGCGGCCTGCCCTTTTTGCGTCGGCTTCCGGGCATGGTCTTCGAGCCCGCCCTCCGCAAGCCCCACGCTATCCTCCGCGGTTTTCCCGCACGCCGACCCCGCCATGGACAAGAGTTTCGACCCGGCCGCCATCGAGGCCCGCTGGTATCCCACCTGGGAAGCCTCCGGCCAGTTCGCCCCGAGCGGCGAGGGCGCGCCCTACTGCATCCAGTTGCCGCCGCCGAATGTCACCGGCACGCTGCACATGGGTCATGCCTTCCAGCAGACCATCATGGACCTGCTGATCCGCTACCAGCGCATGCAGGGCAGCCGCACCCTGTGGCAGTGCGGCACCGACCACGCCGGCATCGCGACCCAGAAGATCGTCGAGAACCAGCTCGCCGCCGAAGGCAAGAGCCGCCACGACCTCGGCCGCGAGGCCTTCGTCGAGCGCGTCTGGTCGTGGAAGGAGGCCTCTGGCGCGACGATCACGCGGCAGATGCGGCGCCTGGGGGCGTCCTGCGACTGGAGCCGCGAGCGCTTCACGATGGACGAGGGGCTGTCCGCAGCCGTCCGCAAGGTCTTCGTCGACTGGTATCGCGCGGGCCTGATCTACCGCGGCAAGCGCCTGGTGCACTGGGACCCGGTGCTCGGCACCGCGGTCTCGGATCTGGAGGTGGAGAACGTCGAGAAGGATGGCCACCTGTGGTCGCTCCGTTACCCGGCTGCCGATGGCGGCGAGGGCGTGGTCGTGGCGACCACGCGCCCGGAGACGATGCTGGGTGACGTCGCCGTGGCGGTGCATCCCGAGGACGAGCGCTACACCCACCTCGTGGGCCAGGAGCTCGAGCTGCCGCTGACCGGGCGCCGCATCCCGGTCGTTGCCGACGCCTTCGTCGATCGTGAGTTCGGCACCGGCTGCGTCAAGATCACGCCGGCGCACGACTTCAACGACTTCCAGCTCGGCCAGCGCCACGGCCTGGCGCCGATCAACATCTTTACGCTCGATGCCAAGGTCAACGAGGCGGCGCCGGAGGCCTACCGCGGCCTCGATCGCTTCGCCGCGCGCAAGCAGGTGCTGGCCGACCTCGAGGCCGCCGGGCTGCTCGTCGAAACCAAGGCGCACAAGCTGTCGCTGCCGATCAGCCAGCGCTCGGATGCGGTCACCGAGCCGATGCTGACGGACCAGTGGTTCGTCGATTTGACCCGCGACACGCTGCCCGACGGCCGCCCCGGCGGGCGCGCGGCGATCACGGGGCCAGCGCTGGCGGCGGTCACCGAAGGCCACATCCGCTTCGTGCCGGAGAACTGGACGACGACCTACGTGCAGTGGCTGTCGAACATCCAGGACTGGTGCATCAGCCGCCAGCTCTGGTGGGGCCACCGCATCCCGGCGTGGTTCGACGAGGCCGGCAACATCTTTGTGGGCCACGACGAGCAGGACGCGCTTGCGCACGCCAGCACGGCGCCGGTCGGCGCGCTGCGCCAGGACGAGGACGTGCTCGACACCTGGTTCTCCTCGGCGCTGTGGCCCTTCTCGACCCTCGGCTGGCCGGGCGATGCGTCCGGTCCGCAGGCCGACTGGCAGCGCGACCAGGTCTTCCTGCCGTCCTCCGTGCTGGTCACCGGCTTCGACATCA
>JANJUH010000337.1 GCA_024710675.1 Lysobacterales bacterium | reverse complement strand
TAGCCCGACAGCGACGGGGTGATCGTGTAGCTGCCGTTGGCCATGCCGGAGAAGGTGTACGCGCCGGAGCTGTTCGTCGTCGTCGTCGTTGAGCCATTGCTGACGGTGACGCCCGAGATCGCCGTGCCGGTCGAGGTGGTGATCGTGCCGGAGACCGAGTAGGTGGTGACCGTCGCCGTGCCGGTGAAGTTCTGGCCGGTCACGTTGGCGCTGGTGATCGACACCGAGCGGCTGGTCGGGCTGAAGGTGTAACCGGAGCGCGAGGGCGTCAGCGTGTAGCTGCCGGCGGCCAGGTTCGACAGCGCGTAGTTGCCGTTGGTGTCGGTCGTCGTGCTGGTGCTGCCGGTGCTGATGGTGACGCCGCTGATGCCGACGCCGGTGCTGGTCGTGACCTGGCCTGAGATCGAGTAGGTCGTCGGCGTGGTGCCACCGCAGTTGCTGAACTTGAAGTCGCGCGCACGGGTGGCCCAGCTTCCGCTCGGGCGGTACATGCCGATGGTCCAGAAGGTGCAGTCATCGACCGGGTCGACGACGGTCTGGTGGTAGTCGCCCCAGCGGCCGCTGGTCTCGACGGCCGTGCCGGTGGCGATCTCGTTCTCGCCCTGGGTCATCACGCCGAGGGCATCGGTGACCAGGCGGCCGGTGTAGCGCAGCGAGGCGAAGACCGTCGGCGAGCTCGTCTTGGTGACGTTGTAGCCCATGCCGATGTTGCCCATCTTGTCGGTTGCGGCGGCGCCCATCAGGTGGTGGGTGCTGCTGTCACCCGGGCTGAAGGTGCCTTCCTGGTGCAGCGTCCAGTTGCCGGTGCCGGTCTTGCGCAGTTCGAACCAGCGCACGGCGGAGTCGACCACCGTGCCGGTGCGGGCTGCGTTCTGGTTGGTGGCGAAGGTGCCGACGATGGTCTGGTAGCTGCCCATGTTGCGGTAGGTCATCAGGTTGAGGATGACTTCGCGGATGGGATCAAGGCGCGAGGTCGAGCCCGGCTGCGGCACCGTCGCGAAGGACGAGTAGTCGCGGAACCAGCTGTTGAACTCGGTGATGGTGATGCGCGGCAGCGTCGCGATGTTGCTGTTGGCCGGCGTGTTCCAGTCGAGGTTGAGCTGGAACAGGTCGATGTAGTCGGCGCTGGTGTTGGCACTGGTGCCGGCGTGGGCCTCGTCGTCGTTGTGACGGGCGAGGATCGGTGCAGAGCCGGCGGGCGGGGCGGTGGTGCCCATCAGCGAGGCCGGGGTCAGCGCCTGGAAGCCGTAGCCGGCGAGCTTGGCAACGCTGGTGAAGCGCTGCGCCGGACGTGCGGTGGCGCCGTTGAGCATGTTGGCGCGGTCGAAGGCATAGACCTTGGCGCCGGTGCCGCTTTCGTTGGCCGTGCAGACGTAAGCGTTGTTCCACACGCCGCAGTGCGGGTAGTCGGGCAGCGCGGGCGTGGCGTAGCCGTAGAACCACCAGCCGCCGCTGACCGGATCGGAGGTCTTGGAGACGTAGGTGCACAGGCGGTTCGCGCTGGAGGTGCCGCCCATCTCGAGCATGAACCAGCGGTTGGCCATGCGGTCGAAGAGGATGATCGGGTCGCTCACCGAGGTGGCGCAGGGATCACCGGCGGGGGCCAGCGACTTGAAGGTCGTGGGACCGGCGACCAGGGTGCCGGACTTGTTGTAGATCTTGAAGCTGGTGCCGCCCGAACTGTTGATGCCATACATGATGTGGTTCAGGCCCACCTCGACCACCGGGTCACCCGGGCTGACGCCGGTGCCGCCGTTGTCGATGTTGATGCGGGCCTCGAGCGCCTCGCTGGGCGTGCCGCCCATCAGCGCATCCCAGGTGGCCTGCAGGTCGCCGAGCCGATCCGGCGCGGTCGCCCAGTCGGCGGGCGCAGCCGGATTGCGGGCGTCGAGCGGGTGGTAGACGCGGCGATGCGCTTCGCGCACGCCCATGCCCGGTTGCCACTGCTCGGCCTGCGGCAGCGCACGCAGATCGATATTGATCTCCACCGGCGTCACCGGTTCCCCAACCTCGACGCCGCCTGCCTGGGTGCCGCCGCCGAGCGACTGCGCACCGAGTGCGCTGGACAATGCCAGCGCAAGACCGCCCCACACCAACTGCTTCAGTTTCATGGATGGTTCCTGGAATGTGTCGTTCGCGGTCGGAGCCGGTTCAAGCCGGTCGCCGCCGATTGCGGGCGCGCCTCATCGAGATGCCCGCTGCTTGTTTCCCCGTGGTGAGTCCGCCGTTCATGGTGTGCGGAACTCGGCGCGTCGCAGCAGGCGGATCTCCCCCCGCCGGCTTGCGACCTCGATGTTGCCCTTGGCCTTGCCGATCACCGCACGCGCCTGCTTGTTCGGCTCCTGGCCGGGCAGGGGGGTGACCTCGAGGCTGAATTCGGTGGCGTAGACGCCGCTGGTAGTGAGCGTCAGTTCGGCGTCGAGCGCCGAAGGCAGGCCGAGCACGATGTTGCCCGTGCTGTTGACGATGCGATGCCGACTGCCGGCAGCCATCGGATCGAGCTGTCCCTCGATTGCCCCGGCGCCGGTTTCGACATCGATGGTGCCGCCGATGCCGCGGAAGGCGATCGGACCGCTGGCACTGCGGGCGTGGAAGTTGCCGGTCAGTCCCCGGGCCTCGATCAGGCCGCGTTCGGTCACGACACTGACATCGTGGCCCTGCGCCACATAGGCGGTGATGTCGACACGCTGGGTCGGTGCCAGCGTTGCACCCTCGGGCAGGCGCGCCCGGATGGTGAAGGTCTCGCCGTTCACGGCTTCGAGCGTGATCCGCGTCGGCACATCACCCTGTTGGTAGACACCGCGCCATTCGATCAGGTGCTGGTAGCCGCCGAAGCGCAGGCGCACGTCGCCGTAGGGATTCTCGAAGCGAATGGGCTGGCCGGGGGTCAGCGTGCTGGTGTCGAGGCTGCGCTCGAACTCGGGCATGGTGGACGCGCCGGGTTCGCTGGTGTCGGCCACGGCTTGGGCGCTTTCGGGGGCGCGCGCAGGTGCCTGGGCACAGGAGGCCAGGCACAGGCTTGCCAGCACCGCGAACGCCGCGAATCCGCGCATTCCCAGAAGTCCCCGAAACGATCCCCGAAATGACCGCGGGCCCGGCGTCGCTCCACTCCCCAGTGGACCTGCGACCCTGACCGGACCCGTCTGTCGTCTTTGCGCCCTGCAGCCGCAGCCAGCGCGGCGCGCACTCTATTCAGGACGCATTCAACTGTCAATGGCCCGTCAAGGGCTTTCCTCGCTGCTGTCGTCGAGCCGATGCGCGCGCAGGATCCGGGCCAGGCGCTCGACCTCTGCTTCCAGGCGCTCGATCCGCTCGCCCAGGTCGCTGGCCCCGTGCGAACGGGCCTCTTCGCGCGGTGCGGCGGCGGCGCTGCGTTCGGCGTGGACACTGCCGCACAGCAGGTGGACGTAGCGCTCCTCGCGCTGACCGGGCTGGCGCGCCACCCGAAGGACCAGCGCCGGCTGCCGGCGGCACAGGCGTTCCAGGGTGTCCTTG
>JANJUH010000332.1 GCA_024710675.1 Lysobacterales bacterium | reverse complement strand
GACCGGTAGCCCTGGCCATGCGCCCATGCGTCCGTTGGCGCAAGGGTTCGGAAAATCTCGATCGAACATCCGGTGACTTCGTCGGCCGTGACCTTGCTCGAGTGGTGATGGCCGAGAAGCCAGCGCCGGAAGCGGGAGCTGGCCCACATCTGCGGGACGTCCGTGGCCATCAGGCCGGGCAGGGTGTCTGCGCGCTTGACGGTGTGGCCGTGGGTGACGCCGTATAGGCTCGAACCCCAGGCGCGATACCAGTGCTGCGCGGGATCGAGGGAGACCTCGACTCGCGGCTCGCGCTCATAAAGGGCATCGAGCAGCATGGCCAGTGTGTAGCTGGCGTGCGGGTCGTGGTTGCCGCGGACGCAGCGGACGACCACGCGCTTGTGCTTCGTCAGCAGCAGATCGATGAGCTGGCGCATGATCCGGCCGCCGGCTCGCTGGATCTTGGGCCAGCGCGAATCCACGTCCAGCGCGTGCTTGCTGGCGGGCGTGGCGTTGCTCTGGTCATCGGCGTGGAAGAAGTCGCCGAGCGACACCAGCCACGCCTCGGCAGCACGCGGCGCCTGTTGGACCAGCCGTTCGACGGCGCGGACCAGGTGGCGCTCGGCGATGTCCAGGTCGAAGTCGTCGCCGGCCTCAGCGGCCCAGGCGTACAGGCCGACGTGCGGGTCGCCCATGGCGATGATGTTGCAGAGATCGGCGTCGACGGCCGCAGGGCCTTTGCGTGGCGCGGATTGCCCGCGCACCTCGTCGCACAGGCCAGCGGCGAACTCGCGGACATGCTGCGTCCAGTCGATCTGCCCGCGGTCGACCTTGTCGTACCACATGACGTTGGTGACGGTGCCGTCCTCGTTGAGCTTGCGGAGGATGGTCTGGCCTTTGATCTGATACGGCGCCGGCAGCGTCGCGGCCGACTGCTCGAGCGGTGTCCAGCGCTGGCGGCGCAGCTCGTGATACTGGCCGGGTGCCATCGGCGGCTCGGTGATCTCGCCCTTTTCGCGCAGCTTGGCGACGCGAGCTTGCAAAGCGCGCAGTGCGATGCCGATTTCGCTGGCAATTTGCGCCCATGGCTTGCCCGGGCGATCGCGGGCGATGATGTCTAGCAGGTGCTGGTCGCTGATCTTGCGTTCGGCCACGGGACGCCCTCGATCTCATCGAGCAGGGCCTCGACCTCGCACACGAAGTCATGGACGCTGCCGTCGTTGGTGAGCAGGAAGTCCTCGCGGCGGATCTGGATGCCCGCTTCGCTTGGGTGTTTGTCGCCGGTGGGTGCCGACGGCCTGGTGATGTGGACGACGATGCCGCCGGCTTTGCGGATGGCCTCCGCTTCGTTCTCAAAGCGCAGGTCGGTGATGACGGCCCGACGGCCGCGCACCCGGTGCAGCAGCGAGCGCACCCATATCTCGGGGTGCACCATCTGGCGGCCCCATTCGGTGCCGAGGGTCTGCATCATCTCGCGGCGGGACTTGCCGCCCAGCCAGGTGATGCCGCGCTCCTTGTTCTCGTCGGTGATCGGGCCGGCGATCTGTTCGACCAGCGCCCGCAGCGGCGCCGCGAACGAGTCCACGTGCCAGCCGCGGCCGGCGAAGACCTTTGCGGCAGTGTCCTTGCCCACGCGCTTTTTGCCGGCCAGCCCGATCAGCATGTCAGACCTCGATGTTCACGGTGGTCAGCGTCGGCGCCTGGCGAACGACGGCGCCGCCCTCGACCTCGGCTTGCTGACCGATGGCCACGTCCTGGCCGCGGGCGCGGAAGAAGCCGCCGGCGATCTGGATAGTGCTGGTGCCGTCGGCATTGTGGGCGACGACGGCGCCGACGATCCGGCGGCGGGTGGGCAGCAAGCCCTCGAACAGGGCCCAGGCGTTACGCATCGTAGTGGCGCTCCAGCTCGAGGGATTGGCGGACGTAGAGGCCGCTGCCTTGCTGCCAGGTCGCGCTGATCGACGTCGACAGCGCGCGGGTCATCAGCGAGCCGGACAGGCGCACCCTGGCGCCGGGCTCAACCAGGCCGGGCGGGACTGCGGAGGTGAACAGCGGCAGCTCGATCGACACGCGGCCGATCGGCCCGACGCTCGAAAGCTCGGCGATGCCGCGGGCCTCAGCGGCGGCAGCGGCGGTAATGAGCTTGTCCTGTACCTGCGGCAGCTCCAGGTCGCCGGCCGTGCCGGTGATCTTGACCACGCCGCGGATGCCCTCGGCGGTCTCGCCGCGGACCTCGACCAGGTTGTGCCGTGTGCCCTGTGCGCTGCCCAGCGAGCGGGCGAGCACGTAGTCGTCGACGATGTCCACATCGGGCGCGGTGACGGACCATTGCCAGGGGCGGGCCTTGTACGCCGGCACCACGCGGACGATGCTGCTGGCCTTGTGCGACTGCAGCACGCAGCCAACGGCCTCAGCGATGGCGCGCAGGGCGTCGAGCGGCGCGGTGTTCTCGTAGCTCCAGGTGCCGCCGGGGACTGACCAGGACGGGCCCTGCCAGTCGACGGTGAATCCTGTCCCGTCCAGCTCTTCGTCGGCAAGCTGTTGGCCGGTGCGCACGTTGACCTGCTGCCGTGTTCCGCCCGGCGCGTAGCTTGCGGTCAGCAGCGCGGCGCGGCTGCGGCCGTCGGCGGTGCGCTGGATGCCGCCGAAGCTGGCGCGCTCGCTGAAGGTCTCGACCAGGAACTCCCACACGTGGCCGTTGATGGTGACGCGGATCTCGCGCGGGGCGCCGCTGACGCCGGGCT
>JANJUH010000322.1 GCA_024710675.1 Lysobacterales bacterium | reverse complement strand
ACCGGGGCCGGGATCCGGGCGGCGCGCTGCGTGGCCTCAGCGCCAGCGCAGGCCGACGCTGAACTCGCGCCCTGCGGCCGCGAAGCCCCGGGCATGGCCGTAGTCCTCGTCGCCGGCGTTGGCCAGGCGCGCCGTCAGTCGCCAGTCGCCAGACAGCCGCCAGTCGGCGCGCAGGGCCACCGTCGTGTAGTCCGGCAGCGCGCCACCGATGTCGACGCGGTCGCGGACGTGCATGGCCTCGAGGCCCAGCGCAAGCGCATCCGTCGTCTGCCAACCGAGTTCGACACCGAATTGCCACTCGGGGCGGCGCAGCAGGCGTGCACCGCTGTCGGCATTGCGCGCGTCGAGCCAGCCCAGGGTGCCCGACAGTGACCATTCGCCGATTGAGCGCTCCAGCGTGGCCTCCGCCCCATCGATCTCGACCCGCGCGATGTTGATCGCCTGGAAGGTCTGTCCGCCCTGGAAGGCAATCAGGTCCTCGATGCGGGTGCGGTAGACATTGAGGCCAGCCCGGGCCTCGCCCAGGCGTGCCTCGACACCGATCTCGGCCGAGCGCGAGCGCTCGGGACCCAGATCCGGGTTTCCGGCGAACAGGCCACCGAAGCCTGGCGAAGACAGCTCGTTGAGGTTGGGCGCGCGGAAGCCCTCGCCGGCACTGGCGTACAGCCGTCCGCCGTCGAAGCGCCAGCCAGCGGCCGCCTGCAGCGTGGCCTCGCCGCCATAGCGCTCGTGATCGTCGTGGCGCAGCGCCAGCTCGTAGTCGAAGGCGCCCTGGCCGTCCTGCCAGACCATGAAGCCGGCCTGCGAGTCGACCTCGCCGCGGTACTGCGTGGCGCCGGCGAAGGTGTCGATGGCACGGCCGCGCTCGCGCTGCAGGTTCAGGCCGAACACCAGGTGGCGGCGCTCGCCGAGCGCCACATCGGCGATCCAGTCGAGTTGCTCGCGGCGCGAGCGGAAGGCAGCGAAGAAGACCGGCGTGGACAGGTCTTCGGCGGCGTGCGCCAACACCAGCCGGTGCGCCCATCCGGGCGCCAGCGGGCCTTCGAGCGACAACGCGAGCGCCTGCTGGTCGACCGCCGAACGGCCCTGGTCGAACTCCACATCACCCTCGCTGCGGGTGGCGTGCGCCGCCAGGCGCTGGCTGCCGAGTACGAGGTCGCCGCGCAGCACTCCGTGGCGGTTGCGGTAGCCATCGTCGTCCGGGTCATGGGCGAAGCCCTCCGGCGTCTGGGCCGAGAAGCCGTCGTAATCCTCGCCGCCCAAGGTCGCCGAGAAGCCGCCGGACTCGCCGCGCGCGCCGATGCCGGCGCCGATTCCCCTGCGGCCATTGCTGCCCACGCGGGCGGCGAAGCCGGCCCGGTCACGCTCCCGCGTGGTGATCGCGATGACGCCACCGATGGCGTCCGACCCGTAGAAGGCCGCGCGCGGGCCGCGCACGATCTCGATACGCTCGATCTGTTCGAGCGCCAGGTGCTCGAAGGCGTAGGCACCGGTATTGGTGCTGGCCATGCGGACGCCGTCGACCAGGATCAGCACATGGTTGAAGTTGCCGCCGCGCAGGAACAGGCTGGTCTGCTGGCCGCTGCCGCCGGTGCGCGCCAGGGCGATACCGGGTTCACGTTCGAGCAAATCGAGCAGGTCCGCCGCCGCACTGGCCTCGATCTCGGCGCGCTCGATCACGGTCACCGAGGCCAGGGTCTGGTCCAGCGCCTGCGGTCGCCGGCTGGCGCTGACGGTCACCGCTTCCATCGGGGTTGCGGCGCCCAGCGCCGTGCCTGCCGCGAGGGCCAGGCTCATCATCATCGTCATCGCAAAGCTCCTTGAAGGTACGCACACCCGCGCAAGCCCGGGCGCTGCGGTGGCAAGGAGCGGACATCGTGACGCCGGTGGCACGCGCGGCCGACGGCGGACGAGCCGCCGTCGCCCACCGCGACGCCGTTCGACGATCCGCTGCGGGAAAACCGGCGGATCCCCGTGAAGGCCGGTCTCCGGGCTCGTCGCGGGATGCACGCGGTGCATCCGACCAGGTCGCCTTCCCACGCCCGTCATGGCGCAGTGGCATTCGACCCGTACACGACCTACCGTTGCGGGGGCAGCGCCGGACTTGGACCGGCTTCCCGTTTCACCCACGCGTGAAAGACGCGTGGACACCTTCAGGGCAGCAGCGAGCATAGGGTGGCCCGAGCGGACGCCGCAAGCCGTTCGCGCGGGTACCGTCTTCACCTTTCCGGTGGCACTCTATGGACCGCCCGCCCTCGCCCCTGCCCGCCATGCCCGTCGCCGACGAGATCCTTGCCCGGCTGGAAACGCTGAATGCGATCGGCGCTGCGCTGTCCAGCGAGAAGGATCTGCTGACGCTGCTCGAGCGCATCCTGGAGGCGGCGCGCGATTTCGCCGACGCCGACGGCGGCACCCTGTACCGCGTGCATGGCAACGAACTGGTCTTCGAGGTGATCCGCAACGACTCGCTCGGCTTCTTCATGGGCGGTCGCCATGGCGCTCCGATCAGCTTCCCGCCGCTGCCGCTGCGGCTGCCCGATGGCGGCGGCAATCACGCGATGGTCGTCGCCCACTGCGCGCTGAGCGGCCAGACGGTCAACATTCCCGATGCCTACGAGGCCGCCGGCTACGACTTTTCCGGCACCCGCGCCTTCGACGCGCGCACCGGTTACCGTTCGCGCTCCTTCCTCACCGTGCCGATGAAGGATCACGACGGCGAGGTCATCGGCGTGTTGCAGCTGATCAACGCCAAGAGCCCCGACGGCAGCGTGCGGCCCTTCTCGTCTGCCGACCAGCGCCTCGTCGAATCGCTGGCCTCGCAGGCGGCGATCGCGCTGAACAACCGCCGCCTGCTCGAACAGATGGAGAAGCTCTTCGAATCGCTGATCGAGCTGATCAACACCGCGATCGACGAGAAGAGCCCGTACACCGGCGGCCACTGCGAGCGCGTGCCCACCTTGACGATGATGCTGGCCGAGGCGGCGGCGCGCGTGAGCCAGGGCCCGCTGGCAGGCTTCACGATGAGCGAGGCCGACCGCTACGAACTGAAGATCGCGGGTCTCTTGCACGACTGCGGCAAGATCACCACGCCGGTGCATGTGGTCGACAAGGCGACCAAGCTCGAGACCCTGTTTGATCGCATCGGGCTGGTCGACACCCGCTTCGAGGTGCTGCTGCGCGACGCCGAGATCGCCCACCTGAAGGGCGAGATCGATGCGCAGGCCTACGCCGCGCGCGTGACCCAACTCGAATCCGACCGCGCCTTCGTGCGCCGCGCCAACACCGGCGGCGAGTTCATGGCCGATGCCGACATCGCCCGCATCCAGGCCATCGCCGCACACCGCTGGCGGCCGCACGGCAGCGACGAACAGGACTTCCTGAGCGCCGACGAGGTCGAGAACCTGTCGATCCGCCGCGGCACGCTCAATCGCGCCGAGCGCGACATCATCAACCACCACATCGTGATGACCATCCGCATGCTCGAGGCCTTGCCCTGGCCCTCGCACCTGGAGCGGGTGCCCGAGTACGCCGGCGGCCACCACGAGCGCATGGATGGCAAGGGCTATCCGAAGGGCCTGACCCGCGAGCAGATGAGCATCCCGGCGCGCGTCATGGGCATCGCCGATGTCTTCGAGGCGCTGACCGCGCGCGACCGGCCCTACAAGCCGGGCAAGACCTTGTCCGAGTCGCTGACCATCCTCGGCCGCATGAAGCTCGATCACCACATCGACCCCGACCTGTTCGATGTGTTCCTGATCGAAGGCGTCTGGCGCGACTACGCCGAGCGCTTTCTCGAACCCCAGCAGATCGACGAGATCGACTGGTCGAAGATTCCGGGGGTGGAGCCCGAACTGGCACAGGAGCTGGCCGCGCGCGACGCGGCGCGGCGAAGCGCGTACACGTAGCGCGGGTTGCGCCGCAGGGGCTATCCGAATGGGCTTGCGGCAAGCACCCGCGTACGTAGCCCGCCTGCGGCGGTCAACGCGGGCTACGGAGCGCCTCAGCGCCCCCTGAACACCGCTGCCCGGCGCTCGACGAAGGAGCGCACGCCCTCGGCGGCATCGTCGCTCTGCATCACTTCGCGCATGCCGGCGAAGGTCACGGCTATCGCGGCCGCTTCCCCTTCCAGCATCCGCGTCCGCGAGGAACGCAGGCTGCCCTGCACGCCCAACGGCGCGGCACTGGCAATCCGTGCAGCCAGTTCGGCCGCACGCGCGACTTGCTCGCCGGGTTCGCACAGCGCCTGCACCATGCCGAGCCGCCACGCCTCCTCGGCCGGCATCTCATCGCCCGTGAGCAGGTAGCGCTGCGCATTGCCCCAGCCGATCTCGCCGGGCAGGCGCAGCGTGGCGCCGCCGCAGGCGTAGAAGCCGCGCCGCACTTCCAGCATCGCAAAACGGGTGTCGCGGGCCGCGACGCGCAGCTCGGTGTTGAGCAGGAACTCCCAGCCCCAGGTGTAGCAGCGCCCCTGCACCGCCACGACCAGCGGCTTCGACAGCCTGGGGCCGCTCATCGCGAAGGGATCGATCTCGCTGTCACTGACGGGGAAAGGCTTTCCGGCACCGAAGGCCTCGACCCAATCGGACAGGTCGACGCCGGCCGTGAAATGCGGCCCCTCGGCCCAGACCAGGCCCACGCGCAAGTCCGGATCGTGCTCCAGCCTATGCAAGGCGGCCGCGAACTGGTGGAACATCGCGCGGCTCAGCGCATTCATCTTTTCGGGACGGCGGATGCCGATCCGGAGCACCGCGCCCTCGGCGATGGCTTCGATGGTCATGTGCTGGCCCTAGCAGGGGTACGGTCCTGGAGGAGACACCTTGGGAGGGCACGAGGGCAAGAGGGCACGGGAGCACGAGATCGGGGGAGCACGGGAGTGCCGCCGGATTGTGGGCTTCCGGACTGGCCTCGGGAGGTCCCCCGCAAGCCGTCAAGCGTGGAATGCTGTCACGCCGGCGCGCTGGGCGGACTGAGGGGATGGGGAGAGGGGGCCTTCAGCAGCATTGCGCGGGGAGTGGGTCGCTCCCCAAGCTCGCATGGGCTCGCTCTTTCACGTGCCCTCGTGCCCT
>JANJUH010000245.1 GCA_024710675.1 Lysobacterales bacterium | reverse complement strand
GAGCAGTCGAAGCAGGCATGAGCGACATCCTCGAGCGGATCCTCGCCCGCAAGCGCGAGGAAGTGGCCGCGCGCCGCAGTCGTCGCACGCATGCCGATCTGCTCGCAGCGGCCCGAGACATGGCGCCCGCGCGCGGATTCGAGGCCGCGCTGCGCGCCAGGATCGCCGCCGGCCGCGCCGCCGTGATCGCCGAGGTCAAGAAGGCCAGCCCCAGCAAGGGCGTGATCCGGCCCGATTTCGACCCGCCGGCCATCGCCCGCAGCTACGAGCGCGGCGGTGCCGCCTGCCTCTCGGTGCTCACCGACGAGGACTTCTTCCAGGGCCACGACGACTACCTCGTCGCCGCCCGCGCGGCCTGCGCCTTGCCGGCGCTGCGCAAGGACTTCACGATCGACCGCTACCAGATCGCCGAGGCCCGCGCGCTCGGCGCCGACTGCATCCTGCTGATCGCGGCCGCCCTGCCGGATTCACGCCTGCCCGAGTTCACCGCCGAGGCCTTCGAGCTGGGCCTGGATGTGCTGCTCGAAGTGCACGATGCGCCCGAACTCGAGCGCGCGCTCGCCACCCCGGCGCGGCTCATCGGCATCAACAACCGCGACCTGCGCCGTTTCGTCACGCGGCTCGAGACCACGATCGAACTGCTGCCGGCGATCCCGGGCGACCGACTGGTCGTCACCGAGAGCGGCATTGCGACACGTG
Organism: Lysobacterales bacterium; assembly: GCA_024710675.1. Taxonomy (GTDB): domain Bacteria; phylum Pseudomonadota; class Gammaproteobacteria; order Xanthomonadales; family SZUA-5; genus JANJUH01. Next base: position 3,584 of record JANJUH010000245.1, on the reverse strand, counting down.
CCGATGTCGAGCGCATGCGTGCCGCCGACGTTCATGCTTTCCTGGTCGGCGAGGCCTTCATGCGCGCGCCGGATCCCGGGAGCGAGCTGGCGGCACTGTTCGGGTAGCCGGCAAAGGCGCCACGGGTTAGCCTCCGGCTTCGAGCCCGAGCGAGGATCAGCGGATGACCGAGGCCCCTCCCAGCGCGCCGCCGCGCATCGCCTTCGTGGCCAGCAAGGCCGATGCGGCCCAGGCTGCCTTGCATGCGCTGCAGAGCCGCTACCCACATGTCCCCGTGCGCGAGGCCGACATCATCGTCGCGCTCGGCGGCGACGGCTACCTGCTGCAGTCGCTGCACCGCTATGCCGTCGATCGCAAGGTTCCCGTGTTCGGCATGAAGCTCGGCACCGTCGGCTTCCTGATGAACCTCTACGAGGAAGAAGGCCTGCTGGCACGCCTGCAGAACGCCCACAAGGCGGTGCTGCATCCGCTGAAGATGCGCGCGATCGGCGAATCGGGCGGCGTCCATACCTCGCTGGCCATCAACGAGGTCTCGCTGCTGCGCCAGACCAAGCAGGCCGCCAAGCTGCGCATCTCGATCGACGGCGTCGTCCGCGTCGAGGAACTGATCTGCGACGGCGCCCTGTTGTCGACGGCAGCGGGGAGCACCGCCTACAACCTGTCGGCGCACGGCCCGATCCTTCCGCTCGGTTGCGGCGTGCTTGCGCTGACCCCGATCAGCCCCTTCCGTCCCCGCCGCTGGCGCGGCGCGCTGGTCCGCCGTGCTTCGGTGGTCAAGTTCGAGGTGCTGGACCACTACAAGCGCCCGGTCAGCGCCACTGCCGATGCCACCGAAATGCGCGATGTGGTCGAGGTCGAGGTCGAGGAGTCGCCGGACGACGCCTTCACCGTGCTCTTCGACCCCGAGCACAACCTCGAGGATCGGATCCTCGCCGAGCAGTTCGCGATGTGAGGAAGGACGGCAGCTGTAGGAGCGCGCTCTGCGCGCGAATGGAGATCGCGACAGGCCCATCGCGCCCAAGGGCGCTCCTACCCGAGGTTCGACCGCTGAAATACCCGTAGGAGCGCGCTCCGCGCGCGATTCGACGCACCGGAAGACCGCAATCTTCCTCGGGGGATCACGCCATCAGGCAAGATATGCCCAGCCCGACCAGAGCCTGACATGAGCACCGCCACCACCGCCGAACGCCTCGTCGTCGCCATCTCATCGCGCGCGCTCTTCGACCTGTCGGAAGAGCACGCGCTGTTCGAGCGCGAGGGGCTGGATGCCTACCAGGCTTACCAGCTCGCCCACGAGGACGAGATCCTCAAGCCCGGCATCGCCTTCCCGCTGGTGCAGAAACTGCTGCGCCTCAATCGCCTGCGCCCGGACACCCCGCAGGTCGAAGTCATCCTGCTCTCGCGCAACAGCGGCAACTCGGGCTTGCGAATCTTCAACTCGATCGAGCACTACGGCCTCGAGATCGTGCGTGCCGCCTTCACCAACGGCGCGCCGCCGCACACCTATGTCGAGCCCTTTGGCGCCAACCTGTTCCTGTCGGCCAACCCGCTCGATGTGCGCCAGGCGCTGCTCGATGGCTATGCCGCTGCCAGCATCCTGCCCTCGGCGGCGAGCGCGAGCGCACATGCCGAGGTCCGGATCGCCTTCGACGGCGATGCGGTGCTCTTCGGCGACGAGGCCGAGCGGGTCAGCCAGGAGGAAGGCCTGGACCGCTTCCACGAGACCGAACGTGATCGCGCGCGCGAACCGCTCTCCGGCGGCCCCTTCCGGCGCGTGCTGCAGGCGCTGCACCAGATCCAGGCCGCCTTCCCGGCCGAACAATCGCCGATCCGTACCGCACTGGTCACCGCACGCTCGGCACCGGCCCACAAACGCGTGATCCTGACCTTGCGCGAATGGGGCGTGCGCATCGACGAGGCGCTATTCCTCGGCGGCCGTGACAAGGGTCCGTTCCTGGCCGCCTTCGGCGCCGACATCTTCTTCGACGACCAGCGCAAGAACGCCGAGAGCGCCTCGCGCTACGTGCCCACCGGGCACGTGCCGCACGGGGTCAGCAATCCGGGCTGATCATTCGAGCGCTGCGAGTGCCGTCGAGAGCGCCCCGGTCTCCGCCGCCATCGGCAGGCTGTGGCTGGGCCGCGCGAGGATCTCGGCGAGGGCCGGCGGCGGGCTGACGGCGTGCCCGACCAGGGGATCGACCACGCTGTCGAACTTCGCCGGGTGGGCGGTGGCGACCAGCAGCATCGGCTCGCTTCGGCCCTGCTTGCGCAGCCGCTCCATCGCCTCGACCGCACAGGCGGTGTGCGGACACCAGACTTGGCCGTAGGCGGCCTCGCCCTCGCGGACGCGGGCCTCGATGGTGTCGTCGTCGACGCGCTCGACGCGGATGCCGGCGGCGCGAGCATCGCGTCCGGCGTACAGCCAGGACAGCCGCTCGAAATTGCTGGGATCGCCGACGTCCATTGCATTGGCCAGCGTCGCGAGGCTGGGACGACCGTGGTATCGCCCCGAAGCGTGCCATTCGCTCAGGGTCGGGTTGGCATTGGTCGCCAGCACGATCTCACCGAGCGGCAGGCCGATCTCGCGCGCGAGGATCGCGGCCAGCCCGTTGCCGAGGTTGCCGCTGGGGATGATCACCGTCGGCGGCGACTGGCCCTCGGCGAGATAGGCGAGCGCGGCGTGCGCGTAGTAGGCCATCTGCGGCAGCAGGCGCCCGAGCGAGATCGAATTGGCGCTGGTCAGCGCGAAGCGCGCGGCCTGGGTGCGATCGGCGAGCAGCGCCTTGACCATGCGCTGGCAGTCGTCGAAGGTGCCGGCGACCCGGTAGCAGTGCACGTTGCCCCCGAAGGCGCCAAGCTGGTGCGCCTGGCGTGGCGACACGCGGCCCTCGGGATAGAGGATGACGACGCGGAAGCCCGGTCGGCGATGAAAGGCCGCAGCCACCGCGCCGCCCGTATCGCCACTGGTGGCGACCAGCACCGTGCGCACCGGCTCGTCGCGCTGGCGCAGGCCAGCCAGGCAGGTGGCCAGGAATCGCGCCGCATAGTCCTTGAAGGCCGCCGTGGGGCCGTGGAAGAGCTCGAGCACCGCGCTCGGGCCGCTGACGCCAGGCCCGGCCAGCGGCACGATCGGCGTCGGCAGGTCGAGCGCCTCATGGCAGATCTCGCGCAGCCGATCACGCAGCAGGCTGCCGGAGAAGAAGGGCGCGAGCAGGCGTTCGGCGATCGCGGGCAGCGTGCGCGCCCCGGCGAAATCGCGAACACCGCGATGCGGCAGGGATTCGGGCACGTACAGACCGCCGTCCGGAGCGAGACCGGCTGACAGCGCCCCGTCGAGCGTCATCGGCCATTCGCGGCGAAGGTCACGGGTGCTGTAGTAGCGCATGGGCTCGGGTTTCCTTGGTTGGAAGGAGCAAAGATTGGTCCGCAAAGGACGCAAAGGACGCAAAGGACGCTAAGAAAAGCAGCATGAATCGACTCATTTTCCCTTGCGCAAGCTCTTGCTCTGGCTGGACGTCGCACCATCCGAGCCGACGCCCCGCTCCCACTTATCTTCCGCTTCCTTTGCGTCCTTTGCGTCCTTT
>JANJUH010000240.1 GCA_024710675.1 Lysobacterales bacterium | reverse complement strand
GCTGCCCGCAACGCGGCCGCGAGCGCCCGAAGCGGTCCTGATCTTGCCCTGTCCCCGCTTGCCCCGCGAGCGTCAATGGCGTCCCACCGTCACCCTGGGATCCCGCCATGCTGCGCCCGCCCGCCTTGCCTTCCACCACCTTCAAACTCTTCGCCCTCGGGGCCCTCGCCCTGCTGCTGCTGATCCCGCTGGGCATGGTCCATGACCTGGTGCGCGAGCGTGCCGGTCTTGCCGAGGAGGCCGAGTCGCGCATTGCCGCCGGTTGGGGCGGCGCGCAGGTCCTGATGATGCCGATGCTGCAGGTGCAGTTGAGCCGGACGGTGGCGGACGGCGAGAAGCTGCGCATCGAGCGCACACAACGCCTGCTGTCGCCGGAGTTCGCGCGACTCGAGGCCAGCCTGCGCACCGAGTTACGCAGCCTGGGCATCCATTCCCTGCCGGTCTATGCCAGCCAGGTCCGCATCGAGGGGCGCTTCGAACCCGCGCGCCTGCGCCAGGACCTGCAGCAGCCCGAACAATGGTCGGTCGATCGAGTGGACCTGATGTTCGCGCCCGGTGACTTGACCGGATTGCAGCGCCTCGATCCGGTATCGATCGGCGAGAACCAACTCACCCTCGCCCCCTCGGGCTGGCGCTGGCCGATCCCTGGTTCCGCGGGTCAGGACGTCCGCAGCGTGCTCGCCGGGACGCTCGCGCCTGCAGCCCTCGAGGCCGCGCTGCCCTTCCGGATCGACATGGAACTGGCGGGATCGCGCACGCTGGCCGTGATTCCGAACGCCGGCAGCTTCGAGCAGGTGCTGCAGGGCGACTGGCCTCACCCGGGCTTCTCCGGAGGCCTGTTGCCGCGCGAGCGTGAAGTCGGCGAAAGTGGCTTTCAGGCCACCTGGCGGACCCATGTGCTCTCGAACGGCCTGCCGCTGGTGCTGGCGGGTGCCGACTCCCTGGGCGACTGGAGCCTGAAGTCGATCGGCGTGCACCTGGTCGAACCCGGGGGGCTCTACCAGCAAAACGAGCGCAGCACGAAATACAGCATCCTGGTGCTCGCGTTGACGCTGCTCGGACTGTTCCTGGCCGAGGTCCTGGCCGGGATCCGCCTGCACCCCTTCCACTACCTGCTCGTGGGCCTCGCGCTGGCAGTTTTCTACCTGTTGCTGCTGGCGCTCTCCGAGCACATCGGCTTTCTCGCCGCCTATGCCAGCGCCGCCGCGACCGTGGCCGCGATGGTCGGCGGCTATGGCGGTGCCGTGCTGGGCGGGTGGCGCCAGGGCCTGCTGGCCGGCGCACTGCTCGGCGCCCTGTACGGATTCCTGCTGATCCTGATTCGGAGCGAGGAGGCGGCCCTGCTCCTCGGTGCCATCGGGCTGACGCTGCTGCTCGCGGCGACGATGTACCTGACCCGACGCATCGACTGGTTCGCTGCGGCCCCATCCGCTCCGGCCGCAAGCTGAGCGGACACGATGGCGCCGGCGCCCGGACCCGCGGCGCTGGCGCTATCGTCGGAGCGCACCTCGCCGGGAGACCCTGTTCATGCGTCGCATCCCCCTCCTCCTCGCAGGCCTGATCGGCCTCTGCACCAGCACGTCAACACCGGCAGATCCGCCGGCCGACCTCAGGAAGATCCATGGCCGCATCCAGTTCGTCGACCACTTTCCCGACTACAAGGTCAAGGTGGTCGAACACTTCGCCGACCTCCACGTCCAGCAAGTCGAGCACTTCGCCGACGCACCCGGGAAATGGCAGATCGTCGACAGCTTCCCCGACTACAAGATCCAGCTCGTCGAGCACTTCCCGGACTTCACCATCAAGTACGTGGAGCATTTTCCGGGGGTGCAGTGAGAGAAGCGGTGAGTGGTGAGTGGTGCGTGGCAAGAGCGTCCCACGCTCGTCATTCCGGCGCAGGCCGGAATCCAGTGCTCTTTCATTGCCCGGGGCGATCCCGGTCTGGATCCCGGCCTTCGCCGGGATGAGGGTGTGGGTCCGGATTCAGCCGGACGCTCTTCGGCCCTATCCAGCTCCGTGAGCCCAGGCAGGATGGGTGGTGAGCAGCAGAAGCGTTGGCATGAATGCCGACCCACGGGCCGGCGCTTCGGGCGTGGGTCCGGATTCATCCGGACGCCTTTCGATCCAAACCCGCCATCGGCGCCTGGACATTGAATCCAACAGCTTTTCCTCGCGTCCTTTGCGGACCAGGGCTATTGATCTCGACGGACGAACCCACACCCCACTCGATCCCCCTCTCGCCCCACCTCGTCTATCTTCCCGGGCCTGACCTTGCGGAGCCGCACGGATGAGTCTTGTCGCCCTCTCGCCCCTCGACGGGCGCTACCAGCGTGCCACCGCGCCGCTGGCGCCGATCTTCAGCGAGTACGGGCTGATCCGTGCCCGCGTGGCCGTGGAAATCGGCTGGTTGAAGGCCCTTGCAGCCGAACCGGGCATCCCTGAGGTGCCCGCGCTCGATGCCGTGTCCGTCGCCACGCTGGATGCGCTGTCCGGCGACTTCTCGCCGGCCGACGGCGAGGCCGTCAAGCAGATCGAGCGCACCACGGCGCACGATGTGAAGGCGGTCGAGTACTGGATCAAGCAGCGCCTCGATGCCGATCCGGCTCTCGCCCAGCAGCGCGAATTCGTACACTTCGCCTGCACCAGCGAGGACATCAACAACCTCGCCTACGCGCTCATGCTGAGAGATGGCCGCGAGCAGGTGCTGCTGCCGGCGCTCGATCGCATCACGGCGCTGCTCGAGGCCCTCGCCGAGGCCACCGCCGCGCTGCCGATGCTCTCGCGCACCCACGGCCAGACCGCCTCGCCGACGACGCTCGGCAAGGAGATCCGCAATGTGCTGGCGCGAATCGCCCGCCAGCGCGCGCAGATCGCGGCACAACCGATCCTCGGCAAGATCAATGGCGCGGTCGGCAACTACAACGCACACGTGGTCGCTTACCCGGAGGTCGACTGGCCGGCGCTGTCGCGGCGCTTCGTCGAATCGCTGGGCCTGGCCTGGAATCCGCTGACCACCCAGATCGAGCCGCACGACTACATCGCCGAGCTCTGCGACGCCTGGCGGCGCCTGGCGGTGATCCTGATCGACTTCTGCCGCGACACCTGGGGCTATGTCTCGCTGGGCTACTTCAAGCAGGCGCGCATTGCCGGCGAAGTCGGTTCCTCGACGATGCCGCACAAGGTCAACCCGATCGATTTCGAGAATGCCGAAGGCAACCTCGGCCTCGCCGCCGCGCTCTTCGGGCATTTCGCCGAGAAGCTGCCGATCAGCCGCTGGCAGCGTGACCTCACCGATTCCACGGTGCTGCGCAGCCTGGGCAGTGCCTTTGGCTATGTGCTGATCGCGCTCAGCTCCCTGGAACGCGGCCTGCCCAAGCTCAGCGCGAATCCCGAGCGCCTGGCGGCCGATCTCGACGCGGCCTGGGAAGTGCTCGCCGAAGCGGTGCAGACGGTGATGCGCCGCCACGGCCTGCCCGAGCCCTACGAGCGCCTGAAGGCGCTGACCCGCGGCGAGAAGATCGATGCCGAAGCGATGCGCCGTTTCGTCGAAGGCCTCGATGACCTGCCCGCCGACGCCCGCGAACGCCTGCTGGCGCTGACGCCCGCTGGCTACACCGGCCTCGCCGCGGCCCTGGCCCGCGGCGCATGAGCGCGCCGCCGATCGAAGTCACCGGCAGCGCGCGGCAGCCGCTCGGCATGCCGGCGGCGACTTTCCTGCGCTCCTACTGGCAGAAGCACCCGCTGCTGATACGGCATGCCTTTCCGGACTTCAGCTGCCCGCTCAGCCCCAACGACCTGGCCGGGCTGGCCTGCATGCCCGAGGCGCTGTCGCGCATCGTGCGACTCGATCGCAAGCGCGACCGCTGGCAGCTCGACAACGGACCCTTCGAGGACAGCCACTTTCAGGGCCTGCCCGAACGCGATTGGACGCTGCTGGTGCAGGATGTCGACCGTTTCGACCCGGATGTCGCGCGCCTGCTCGATTTCGTGTCCTTCCTGCCACGCTGGCGCATCGACGATGTGATGGTCAGCTACGCCGCCCCGGGCGGTTCCGTCGGCGCCCACGTCGACCAGTACGATGTCTTCCTGGTGCAGGGCCTGGGCCAGCGCCGCTGGCAGATCGACGCCCGTCCCGGCCCCGCGCTCGGCTTTCGCGAGGATGCGCCGATCAAACTGTTGCAGTGCTTCGAAGCCAGCCACGACTGGGTACTCGCGCCCGGCGACGTGCTCTACCTGCCGCCCGGCGTGCCGCATTTCGGCGAGGCCCTCGACGAATGCCTGACGTTGTCGATCGGCATGCGCGCGCCGAGTGCCGGCGAGCTGCTGGCCGCCTTCGCCGCCGAACGCGCGCTCGCCTTGCCGGAGGAGCTGCGCTACGCCGATCCCGACCTCGCGCCCACAGGCGACCGCGGCCAGCTCGACGCCGCGGCGCTGAAGCGCCTGCGCCAGATCCTGGCCAGCGCCATCGATGCGCCCGACGCCGAACTCTCGGCCTTCTTCGGCCGCTTCCTGTCCGGCTACCGCCGCGCCTTCCGCGCCACGCCGCGGCGGATCACACAGGCCCGCATCGGGCAGCAGATCGAGGCCGGCGCCGTGATCGGCGAGGCCCCGGGCATGCGCCTGGTGCGCGACAGCGGCCCCGAAGGTCCCCGTCTGTACGGCGATGGCGAGCTGCTCCCGATCCAGCCGGAAACCGCTGCCGCGCTGGCCCAGGGCGCCATCGATCGCAGCTCCTGGACCGCCCTGCCCGAGACCGCGCGCAAGGAACTCGGCACGCTCGTGCGCCGCGGCTGGCTGGTGCTGGAGCAGACACACTAGCGCCCTGCTTGCCCCTTCACGGCCGCGGGTGGACACTCGCGTCATTACCAGTGGCCCGGAGGGAGCCCTGTCATGAGCGAGACCACGAGCCGTGTCGAGGCCAAGGCCCCGGCTGCCACGCTGCGCACCGACCAGAGCGTTGCCAAGAACCTCTATTTCGGCGAGATCGTCGAGGAAAACCTGTTCCCCTACCCGCAGATGCGCGAGCGCGATCGCGAGCTGCTGGCGCCGATGGCGGACGCGATCGACGACTTCCTTGCTCCGCTGGCCCACGAGCTCAAACAGTGGGACAAGGACGCGCATCAGCCCGAGGAATTCATCCAGCAGCTACGCGACATGGGGCTGTTCAGCCTGATCATCCCCGAGGAGCACGGCGGCCTGGGCCTCTCGAACGCGGCGTATGCGCGGGTGCTGTCGCAGACCAGCCGCCATGACAGCTCGGTCTCGCTGACCATCGGCGCGCACAGCTCGATCGGCATGAAGGGCGTGCTGCTGTTCGGCACGGACGAGCAGAAGGCGCGCTACCTGCCGGCCTTGGCCAGCGGCGAGATGATCGCGGCCTTCTGCCTGACCGAATCGGGTGCCGGCTCCGATGCCGCCTCGGTGCGCACCACGGCCAAGAAGAACGCCGATGGCACCTGGACCCTCAACGGCGAGAAGATCTGGATCACCAACGGCGGCATCGCCGGGCTCTACACCGTGTTCGCCCGCACCGATTCGGAAGCCGGCAAGATGACGGCCTTCATCGTCGAGGCCGGCTGGGACGGTGTCAGCCATGGGCCGCACGAGGACAAGATGGGCATCCGCGCCTCCTCGACGACCACGGTTTCCTTCGCCGATGTGATCGTCCCGGCCGAGAACGTGCTCGGTGGCGAGGGCAAGGGCTTCAAGGTGGCGATGAGCATCTTGAACAACGGCCGCACTGGCTTGGGTGGCGGCGCCGTCGGCGGCATGAAGACCATGATCCGCCTGGCCACCGCGCAGGCCAAGGACCGCAAGCAGTTCGGCAAGCCGATCGCCGAGTTCGGCCTGATCCGCGAGAAGATCACGCAGATGATGATCGACTGCTTTGCCGCCGAGAGCGCGGTATGGATGGTCGCGCACTACATCGATTCGGACTGCGACGACTATTCCGTCGAGGCCGCGATCAGCAAGGTCTTTGCCTCCGAGGCGATCCAGCGCGCCGCGCACGAAGCACTGCAGATCGCGGCCGGCAACGGCTTCATGAAGGAGTTTCCCTACGAGCAGGTCACGCGCGACTCGCGGATCCTGTCGATCTTCGAGGGCACCAACGAGATCCTGCGCCTGTACATCGCGCTCTCGGGCCTGAAGGATGTCGGCGCCTCGCTGTCCGAACTGAAGACCGCCGTCGGCGACATCTTCAACAACCCGATCAAGGGCTTCGGCGTGCTCTCGGGCTATGCCGGCAAACGGATCCGCAACAGCACGGGATTCGGCACCGACCGGATCCTGTCCAAGCTCGACCCGGCGCTGCAGCCGGCCGCCAAGATCTACGAGAAGTACACGGTCGAACTGGCCAAGGCCGCCGACGAGTTGCTGCGCCTGCACGGCAAGAAGATCGCCGATGAGCAGTACCAACTGAAGCGCCTGGGTGACATCACGATCGAGCTCTTCGTCGGCCTGTGCACGCTCTCGCGCGCCGACGCGCTGCAGAAGGCCGGCAACCCGCATGCGGCGCAAGCCATCCGCATCGCCGCGCTGCACGCCCAGGCCGCCAAGCGCCGCATGGCCACCCACATCCGTGCGATGGCGCGCAACGAAGACGAGGAGCGCGACGCGCTCGCCGGCTTCGCGCTCGAGCAGGGCGTGTATCCGTGGGATGTGATCTGAGGCACGAGGGCACGAGGGCACGAGGGCACGAGGGCAAGCGAGAGCATCTCTCTGCTGGGCCTTGTTGTCTCTGCTACGGGCTTATCGCCCCGTTGCGATGGCCCATGTCCTACGCTGGCGGGCATGGGCAAGGGAAACGTGCCCT
>JANJUH010000239.1 GCA_024710675.1 Lysobacterales bacterium | reverse complement strand
CGACGACGGCGCCTCGTCCTGGGGTGGCGAGTTGCTGCTCGCCGAAGGACGACGCTGCCGCCGCCTCGGCCATTTCCGGCCACTCAAGCAACCCGGCGGCGACCGCGCCGCGCGCGAGCCCTGGCGCATGGGCGCGGCCGTGCTGCACGCGCTCGGCCGCGGCGACGAAATCGCGTGCCGCTATGCCGGCCAGCCGCACGCCGCCGGAGTCGCAAGGATGCTGGCCGCCGGTATCCAATCGCCCGAAACCAGCTCCTGCGGCCGCGCCTTCGACGCCGCCTGCGGCCTGCTCGGCGTCCGCGCCACCGCCAGCTTCGAGGGCGAGGCGCCGATGGCGCTGGAAGCGCTGGCCAGCGATCCGGTCGCGCAAGCGGGCCTCTGGCGGATCAGCGACGACGGCGTGCTCGACCTCCACCCGCTGTACGCGGCGCTGCTCGACTGCGAATCACGCGAGGGCGCGAACCTCTTCCACGGCAGCCTCGCCGCTGCATTGGCCGATTGGGTCGACCACGCGCTCGCCCCCGGTGACGAAAGACGCGTCGCCATCGGCGGCGGCTGCGCGATGAACGCGGTGCTGGTCACCCGCCTGAAACGCGAACTCGCCGCCCGCCACATCGTCGCGCTCCTGCCCGCGCAGGCGCCGGCGAATGATGGCGGGCTGGCGCTGGGGCAGGCGTGGGTGGCGGCCGTCGGCCCGTAGGAGCGCCCTCTGGGCGCGAAAATGGCCTCGCCGCAGACCGCATCGCGCCCAGAGGGCGCTCCTACGAGGGCTTGTGGGACCTGCGGGCGCAATCAGCGAACCCTGTTGCTCCCGCGAGTGCCACCCAACCCTTCACTCGAACCCATCACCAAACATCGTCACCTCGCTGCACACCGGCGCGCCGCTCATCGGCAGCACCACCGGTGCCGAGCGCGCGGACTGCCACACCGTGCCCTGGCTACTCGCGCCGACGTAATCGGCGACGATCTCGCGGTTGCAGGCCTGCTGCCACGAGATGCTGCACCGCGCCTGCGCGCGGGTGCCGTCGAGCACGTCCAGCGTCAGGTCCGTGCACGAGCCGCCCGGCGAACCCGTGATCGTCACATGCCCACGCGCCGGCGCGATGGCGGCAGTGACCTCGACCGTGAACTCCACCGCCTGTCCCGCCGCTGCCGGACTGGCGGACACGCCGACGATTTCGACCGTGGTGTCATGCGCCGGGCCGAAGGCGGCGATGAAGGGGAGTGCGCGGTCACCGATGCGGCTGAAGTTGCCGCCGGCCAGTAACTGGCCCTGGTGCACACCCAAGGCCGCGATACCGAGATCGACGGCCGCCCCGTGTGGTTCCCAATCACTGCCGTTCCAGCGCATCACTGCCACATCGCCGCCATCGGGCCGCGAACCGGCGGCGAACAACTGCCCCTCGTGAACGACCAGCGAATTGACGTTGATGTCGAGCACACCCATCGGCTCCCAGACCCCTGCACGCAGCCTTTGCACCCGGGGCGAATCCGGATACTGCGAGTTTGCATAGGCCCCAACCACCAGATCGCCTTCGAAAGAGGCCGCGGCACGCATCCAGAACACCGGATCGGCGGGGCCCATGGAGGTCCAGGTCTGTCCGTCCCAGCGGGCGACGGCAGTGCTTCCTGTTTGCGCTTCACCCAACGCATAGAGTTGGCCGCCGTGGACCTTCAGTTCCGCGATCTGGTCGAGCGGCGGTGAACCCATGGCGGCCCACTGCTGACCGTCCCAGGCCGCCACCTTGTCCACCGTCACTCCGCTGGCCACGGTGAAGTAGCCACCGGCGATCAGTTGTCCCGCGTGCTCGACCAGGGCGTTGACATAGTCGTTCATGCCAGTGCCGAGAGCGAGCCATTGCTGACCATCCCAGCGGCGGACGACCGCGCTGTACTGCGGATCGCCAGTGAGCGGACCCGTGGCGACCAATGCGCCGCCGTAAAGCGCCAGATCGTAGACCTCGTTGCCGAATCCCTCTCCGAACCCTGTCCATTGCTGACCGTCCCAGCGCAGCACGCCCCTGGAGAACGTGCCGCTGGCTCCGCGAAAGCGGCCGCCGATCACTAGATCGCCGTCGACTTCGGTGAAGTTCAAGATCGGGCCGTCCAGTCCGGCGCCCAGGTGCTGCCAGCCCATGCCATCGAATCGCGCGATCCGGTTGGCCAGGATCGGGCCCGCCTTTCCGAAAGTTCCACCTGCAAACAGACTCCCCTCGTGGACCAGCATCGAACGGACACTGGTGTCGGTGCCTCCCTGCCACGGGGTCCCGAAGGGTGGCAAATCGGGTGTGACGATGCCACCGCGTGCACTTCCGACCAGCAGTTGCCCCGCGTAGACCGCGAGGGCGTAGGGCGTGGTGTAAAACTCGATGGGATTCCATGCCTGCCCGTCGAAGCGGCCGATCCTTCCCTGACTGCCGGGGATGAACGATGCGAGATATGCAGTCGCGTACAAGTCTTGCCCATGCGCCAGGACCATCTGGACTGCGCCAACATTGCTGCCCACTTGCGCCCATTGGGCGCCGTTCCAGTTAGCCACAGAGCGTGCCGCGATGCCGCCGATGTCCCTGAAGTTGCCGGCGGCAACAAGCTTGCCCTGATAGACGGTCAGGTCGAAAACCGGTTGATTCGGGGCCATGGAGAATGATCGCCATTCGGAACCATCCCAGCGCGCCACCGACCATTCGAAAGCACCGTCCGGGCGGATGATTGTTCCCGCCGCGTACAAGATGCCCTCGTGGATGGCCAATGCATCCACGTTGTACATCGCCCTGCCCATCGGACGCCAACGGCGTCCGTCCCATGCAGCGACCGCCGACACCGGAACCTCACCGGCGCGATCGAATGCACCCCCGGCAACCAGGTATTCGCCAAAGGCGACCAAAGCCTGCGGCGGCCCATTCAATCCCGCGCCCAGCGCAGACCAACCCACTCCGTTCCAACGGGCGATGTTCAGTGTCTTCAGGCCACCGGCCGCGCTGAAAAACCCGAGGCCGGCATTCGTGCCCGCTGCGGCATACAAGGCCTCCCCACTGCCATCGTCCCAGATCGCCATCGGCCCTACCGGTCCCGTGGGTCCGTGCATTTCCAGGAAAGTCGCATTCCACTGCGGCGTGGCGCCGGCGCTGGCGATGGCCGGGGCGAACAGCAGCAGGAGCGCGATGAGGAATCGTCCCGATGCAGGCATGACGGGGGTCCTTGCAGGCTGGCTCGCGAGAGATTTCCGAAGATCGACCGATCGTCCGTGCAGGTCCGCTCGCGTTGCCGCCGCCCGGTCGGCGCGATGGCCAGCAGGGGATGGCGCTCCCCTGGTCATTCCGCCGCCGCCCTAACGCCAGCCGCCGCGGCGAAGCGATACGGCACCAACGCCCAGACGGGCTTGGTCGCACCTTGCGGCAGCTCGAAGCGGGCGAGCTTGGCCACCTTCAGCGCCTCCTCGTCGAAGGCCGGGTAGCCCGACGAGCGCTCGATGCGCACCTGGCCGGGCAAGCCGTTCTGACCGACCTTCAGCTTGACCAGCACGGTGCCCTCGATGCCCTGGCGCAGCAGTTCGACGGGATACATCGGGACCGGGGCATGGGTCATCTCCAGGTATCCGCGGCCATCGACGATCGCTGCCGGCGCGCTTCGCGGATAGGCGAACTGGATCAGTTCCTCAAGCAGGATCTTCTCGGTGACCCGCCAATGCGAAAAGCGCTGGCGTGCGCCAGTGGCCGTGTCGAGATCCGGCGCGAGCGCCCGCTGGGCCACCTGCCACCAGGCGAGCGCGGCCGTATCGTCACCGACACCGACCAGCGCGATCGCCTTGGTGTACGGCACCCAGAAGGGCTGGCCGCCATGCAGGCGCTCGGCTTGCTGCCAGGCCACCAGCGCGCCCTCGAAATCCAGCAGGTTCAGGCGGATCCAGCCCTCGGACCAGTGCAGCGCCACCGAATCCGGGTACTGCGCGCGCGCCTTGGCCAGCCCCGCCTCGGCGCCCTCGCGATCTCCGCGCAGGCTAAGCAGATAGGGGAGATTGGTCAGCCGGCGCAGGCCGGCGCCGGCCCGCTCGGCGCGCTCCCGCGCGATCTCCATGTGGCGCGGGTTCCACGGGCTCCAGCGCGGATCAGCGCCTCCCGCAACCTCGAAGTCGAGATCGCGATAGCGCGCGCCCTCCTTGGGCAGGCGATCGAAACCGAGCGCCGTGTCGGTGAATCCGGCGACCGCGGTCGCACCGGACTTGCCGTCTGCGACCGACGCCATGGGCAAAACCAGCAGGAATAGCGCGCAAAGGAGCGTGCGCATGGACTGCATCCATGTGACCAAAGATGACGAGAACGATCGCATGCGGCTTTCTGCGAAAGCAAGCCACGGGCCCGCGATGGTCATTACGCTACCGGCACCCTCACCCAGCCCTCCATCAACACCCGCGCGCTGCGGCTCATGATCGCCTTGGTGACGGTCCACTGGCCGTCGATCTGCTCCGCCTTGGCACCGACCCGCATCGTGCCCGAGGGATGGCCGAAGCGCACCGCCTCGCGCGCGCCGCCACCCGCGGCGCGGTTGACCAGAGTGCCGGGCACCGAGGCAGCGGTGGCGATGGCCACCGAGGCCGTGCCCATCATCGCGTGGTGCAGCTTGCCCATCGACAGTGCGCGCACATTGAGGTCGATGTCGGCGGCCGCGATGGCTTTACCGCTGCTGGCCACGTAATCGGCGGGCGGGGAGACGAAAGCGACCTTCGGCGTGTGCTGCCGCGTCGCGGCCTCCTCGGCCGTCTTGATCAGGCCCATGCGCAGTGCGCCGGCGGTACGGATGGCCTCGAACAGTTTCAGGCGCTCGGGGTTGCCATTGATCGCCGGCTGCAACTCGGTGCCGGTCAGGCCGATCGCTGCGGCGTCGACGAACACGGTCGGGATGCCGGCATTGATCAGTGTCGCCTCGAGCGTGCCGATGCCGGGCACCTCGAGCGCATCGACCAGGTTTCCGGTCGGGAACATCGAACCGCCGTCGCCGTCATCGTCGGCCGGATCGAGGAACTCGAGCGCGATCTCGGCGGCCGGGAAGGTCACGCCGTCGAGCTCGAAGTCCCCGGTCTCCTGCACCTGCCCGCCGCACATCGGCACATGGGCCACGATGGTCTTGCCGATGTTGGACTGCCAGATCCGCACCGTGCAGATCCCCTCGGCCGGCACACGGGCCGGGTCGAGGAAGCCGTTGGCGATCGCGAAGGGCCCCACCGCGGCGCTCAGGTTGCCGCAGTTGCCGGACCAGTCGACGAAGGCCTCCTCGATCGCGACCTGGCCGTAGAGATAGTCGACATCGTGCCCGGGCACCGAGGACGGTCCGATGATCACGCACTTGCTGGTGCTGCTCGTGGCGCCGCCCATGCCGTCGGTGTGCTGGCCATAGGGGTCAGGGCTACCGATCCCGCGCATCAGCAGCGCATCGCGCGCAGGCCCGGGCACGCGCGCGGCCTCGGGCAGGTCGGCGAGCCGGAAGAACACGCCCTTGGACGTGCCGCCGCGCATATAGGTGGCGGGGATGCGGAGTTGGGGTGGGTGGGGCATGGGTTATCCAGGAGCATCAAATGGGGAGACTTGGAGATACGCGGAACCGTTTCGCCGCATCAGATCGAAGCGCGCTCATCGAGTCTCACCGATCCGTGTGGGCACATCACGCAGGCCGTGGAGTACGCGACCGACGTCGATCTGGTGTTCGCGTTCGAGGTAGAAGATCAGGTAGGGAAATCCCTTGACCGGCCAGCAGCGCATGCCTTCGATCTGCAATTCGATCGCGTAGCGCGGCGAGCCGGCGTTCGGATGCACGCCGATGTGGCCGAGTGCCTGCTTCACCGCGGGTACCCAGCGTAACGCGAGCGGCTCCCGGCCTTCCTGTCGGTACCAACCGGTCGCCTCGCGCAGATCGCGACGCGCACGGGCGGACAGGACGACCCGCTTGCCTGTCACGGCGCGGTCTTGCCCGTCGCCACCTCGCGCAACTCTTCGAAAAAGGCCTCGTCGGCGACCGCTCCGGCCCCGGAATCGAAACCCTCGATCAACATCGCGCGCAGCTTCGCAAGATCCCGCTGCTTGCGGATCAGCTCGCGCAGGTACTCGCTGGTCGACCCATAGGCGTGCTCGGCGACCTGCGCATCGACGAAGGCCTTGAGGTCGTCAGGCAGGGAGATGTTCATCGTGGCCACTACGCTTGCCTCATTGGCAAATATTGCCAATGAAGGATAGGGCGGGAAACTTGCCTACGACAAGCACGCCCCCTCAAGCCACCCGCCTTGCCTCGAGAAAATCCTGCGCAAAGCGCTGCAGCACGCCGCCAGCCTCGTAGATCGAGACTTCCTCGGCGGTGTCGAGCCGGCAGCGCACGGGGACTTCGCTGCTGGTGCCGTCGCGACGATGCA
>JANJUH010000215.1 GCA_024710675.1 Lysobacterales bacterium | reverse complement strand
ACCCAGGCGCCGAGCGGCACCATCGCGTAGGTGTAATGGCCACCGACGATCAGCAGCAGGCAATGCAGGGCAATCAGGACGTACAGCAGCCGCGTCAACGGGAACGTCCGCCAGGTGGCCATCAGCAGCGGCACGCCGACGATCACCCAGATGACTTCCATGAACCAGGTCAGGCGATCGGTGGGGTGGATGCCTGACCACAGCAGTGCCGCGCCGACGAAGGCGGTGAGCGCGAGGCCCGCACGCGGGCCGAAGCTCTGGATGCGGCTTGGGTCGATGGTCATGGGGCTCGCCTTCGTGGCCTGGTCCGGACGATGGGATCGCGGTTGGGCTGCAACGAGTCGAGGATATCGCCTGCCGCTACAGGCAAAAGCGTCCGGATGAATCCGGACCCACCCGAGCGCGCCCCGGCCTGCGGGTCGGGATGATTCGAGGCGGACCCGACCGCACTGGACCTGTAGGTCGGGATTCATCCCGACGCTTCTTCCTCGCTTTGGTCTGCGCATGGGTACCCCCGAGGAGACTGGCCATCTCTTCGTCGTGGCGTAGACACCTCTGGTCACCGAATCCCGTTACGATGGAGCGATCCTGACTCGTGAAGGTCCCACCATGGTGCTGCGCCGCCTGCTTCCGCTGCTGCTCGCTGCCCTCGCGCCCTGCGCATTCGCCCAATCGTCCGGCGAGGATGCTGCCCTCGCGGACCTGGTCGAATCGCTGACCAGCCGCTCCTCGGAGGGACTGCGGCCGTTCACCACGAGCGATGGCGCTGTCGGCCTCGACCTCGGCGATCGTTTCCGACATGTCCATCTCGCCTACAACGACGGCGACGGGCCGGTAGCGGCCTGTGTCGGCAGCCTGGGCGAGGCGAATGCCTTTCTCGGCCGCGACCTGCGCACCGGGCAGGCCTGGCCGCGGATCGACCTGAGATCGACGCCCCCCGACGCCGAGGCACAGGCGGCGCTGCACGGCATGAGTGCGGCCGAGTACAGCCACTACTGGAACCTGATCGAACAGGCGAAGGCCTTGCGGCCGGGCGAGGCGCCGGAGGCCGTGACCATCACCATCGTCAACAATGACGGCGCCGGCGAGGGTTTCAACGATCCAACGTTGGTCAGTCCCGAAGGCGGAAACACCGGCACGACACGCGGCGCCCAGCGCCTGATTGTCTTCGACTTTGCGGCGGACATCTGGGGCGCCTTCCTCGACAGCTCGGTGGCCATCAGCGTCGCCTCCGAGTTCAACTCCTTTCCGGGGCAGTGCTCACCCGGCGGCGGAATCCTCGGCTTCGCCGGGTCCGCGGGCTTGTTCCGCGACTTTCCGGGAGCCGAGCTTCCGGGCACCTTCTACCCGGTGGCGCTCGCCAACAAGCAAAGTGGCGTGGACATCAATGGCGCCACAGCGGAGATCAACGCGACTTTCAATTCCGATGTCGATACCGGCTGCCTGGGCGCGGGCATCCGCTTTTACTACGGCCTCGACAACAGCACCCCGGCGGGCACGCTCAACCTGCTGATCGTCGTGCTGCACGAGCTGGGCCATGGCCTGGGCTCGCTGTCCTTCGTTGATCCCACCACCGGCAGCTTTGCCGGCGGCTTTCCCGACGTCTGGAGCCGTTTCATGTTCGACCGTGACGTCGGACTGACCTGGAACAACATGAGCGCTGCGCAGCGCGTGGCCTCTGCCATCAACACCGGCGACCTGCTCTGGGATGGCCCGAACACGAAGATCGCCTCGGGCTTCCTGGTCGCCGGGCGCGATCCCGCCAACGGGCGCGTGCAGCTCTTCGCCCCCAATCCACTGCAGCAGGGCTCCTCGGTCTCGCACTGGGACAGCGCCGCCAGCCCCAACCTGCTGATGGAACCGGCGATCACTCCCGGCCTGCCGCTCACGCTCGACCTCTCGCGCCAGCAGATGCGCGACATCGGCTGGTACCGCGACCAGAACCTCGACCGCATTCCGGACACGATCACCAACGTGCAGCCCTCGGGGGGCTCGGTCAACGCCGGTGCCAACGTCAACATCACCTGGACCAACACCGGCGGTTTCAACCGCAATGTCACCATCGAGCTGTCGACCGACGGTGGCGCGACCTTCCCGACGACGATCGCGCAGGACGTGGCCAATACGGGCACGCGCGCCTGGACGGTGCCCAACACGCCAACCAGCAGCGCCCGCATCCGCGTCCGTGAACACGATTTCGTCGCCCCGGCCGGCGTGTCGACGAGCGACTTCACGATCGGCGGCAACAACACCGCACCGAGCTTCACGCCTGCCGTGGCGGTAACCCGCCAACGCGGCAGCCCGGGTGGTGCCGCCGTCACCGTCGGCACCGTCGCCGACGCGCAGACGCCCGCCGGCTCGCTGAGCGTGACCCAGGTCGCCGGCGGCAGCGCCACCGGCATCACGGTGTCCTCGATCACCAACAACGCCGGTACCATCAGCGCGGTCATCGCGGCCTCGTGCACCGCAAGCGCCGGCACCGTGCGCTTCCAGGTCAGTGACGGTGACCTCAGCAGTACCGGTGATTTCAATGTCAACGTCAGCGCCAATTCGGCCCCGACGCTCGGGACCTATCCGGATGCCGGCTTCGCAGTCGGTGCCGGCGGCACGGTGACGCCGAGCGCGGCGCCGTCCGACAACGGCAGCGTGGCTTCGGTCTCGGCCACTGCGGCCGGATTCAGCGGCACCTTCAGCGGCAACCCGATCACCGGCGTGATCACGGTCAGCAACGCGGGTCCGGCCGGCAGCTATCCGGTCAGTGTGATCGCGGTCGACAACTGCAATGCCACGACGGTACGAGGCTTCACACTGACCGTGGGCAACACCCTCTTCGCCAATGGTTTCGAGTAACGCGGGCTTGCTGCTGCGGGGCTATGATCGGCCGCCACTTTCCAGTGAGGGAGCAGAGTGATGAGCGCAGGAGCCCCGACGGTACCCGCAGGCGGTGCCAAGATCACGATCGGCGACGACGGCCGCCTGGTCGTCCCGAACAACCCGATCGTCCCCTTCATCGAGGGTGACGGTACCGGACCCGACATCTGGCGGGCCAGCGTGCGCGTCTTCGATGCGGCGGTGGAAAAGTGCTATGGCGGCCAGCGCAAGATCCACTGGATGGAGGTCTACGCCGGCCAGAAGTCCAACGACCAGTTCGGCACCTGGCTGCCCGACGCCACCGTCGAGGCCTGCCGCGAGTACCTGGTCTCGATCAAGGGCCCGCTCACGACGCCGATCGGCGGCGGCATCCGCTCGCTCAACGTGGCGCTGCGCCAGCTCCTCGACCTCTACGTGTGCCTCAGGCCCGTGCGCTGGTTCAAGGGCGTGCCGAGCCCGGTGAAGAGCCCGGACAAGGTCGACATGGTGATCTTCCGCGAGAACTGCGAGGACATCTACGCCGGCATCGAGTTCGAGCAGGGCTCCGAGGCCAACAAGAAGTTTCTCGCGCTGCTCAAGGAGAACTTCCCGAAGGAGTACGGCAAGATCCGCTTCCCCGAGACCAGTGGCATCGGCATCAAGCCGGTCTCGAAGGAAGGTTCGGAGCGCCTGATCCGCGGTGCGATCGAGTACGCGATCGTCAACGGGCGGAAGTCGGTGACCTTCGTCCACAAGGGCAACATCATGAAGTTCACCGAGGGCGCCTTCCGTAACTGGGGCTACGCCCTCGCCGAACGCGAGTACGCCGACAAGGTCTACACCTGGGACCAGTGGGAGCGCACCAAGGCCAGGCAGGGCGAGGCCGCCGCGAACGCCGAGCAGAAGGAAGCGCTGGCTTCGGGGCGCGTGCTGATCAAGGACGCCATCGCCGACATCACGCTGCAGCAGGTGCTGACGCGCCCTGACGAGTTCGACGTGATCGCCACGCTCAATCTCAACGGCGACTACCTCTCCGACGCGCTCGCCGCGCAGGTCGGCGGCATCGGCATCGCCCCGGGTGGCAACATCAACTACATGACCGGCCATGCCGTGTTCGAGGCCACCCACGGCACCGCGCCAAAGTACGCCAACCTCGACAAGGTCAACCCGGGCTCGGTGGTGCTGTCCGGCGAGATGATGCTGCGCTACATGGGCTGGACCGAGGCCGCCGACGCCATCATCCGCGCGATGGACGTGGCCATCGGCAACAAGGAAGTCACCTACGACTTCGCCCGCCTGATGGAAGGAGCGACCGAGGTGAAGTGCTCGGAGTTCGCCGATCGCATGATCGCGGCGCTGTAGCCCGCGTTGGCCGCCGCAGGCGGACTAACCGGGAGCTTGCGGCAAGGTCACGCGGGTAGCGCCTGCGGCGCAACCCGCGCTACGAACAGAAGGGGCGCCATCGGGCGCCCCTTCTGCTTTCAGCGTCCCGGGAATGGCGGCGGTGGGGGCGGCGGCATGGGTCCTGGCCCGGCGGCTGCACCCTGCTGTGCACCCCGCCGCGACCACATCGCGATGACGATGACGATCGCGATCACCACCGACACCGCCCACAGCGGCCGCACCAGGATCCAGCTCAGCACGATCGTCGTCAGCGAGATCACGGCGGCGAGCACGAAGGACACCATGCCGGTCGCCGCGCCGACCAGCTTGCCGAGCGGCGGTAGCACCGCCGCCACGGTACGCAGCGGCGAGAGCATCATCCCGAAGGCGATCCACATCAGCACGAAGCCGACGCCGCGCAGGATCCAGCCGAACATCGAGTTGCTCGACTGCGCATGGCTGACCATGTCGGCCGCCGTGACCCGGCCCGGTTCGACCAGGTAGATCTCGGTACCGGCCGGGCTGTTCCACGCGGTGAAGCCGTCGCCGACGACCTGAGCGATGATCGACGCTTCCTGCGCCGGCACCAGCGTGTAACGCACGCGCAGGTCGCCGATCTGCGGCGAGGCGGGCGTACCCCGGCCGGCGTAGAGGGTATTGCCGTCGACCTGGCGGAACTCCCCGGGCATCTCGCCGGCTTCGCCGAGAGCCAGCGCTTGCGAGTTCAGCGCGTTCAGCACCGTGTCGTCCGCGCGGAAGGCACCGATCCAGGCCTCGGCGGCGGCATAGCGCGCGCTGCGGTAGGGCATCGAGCGCGGATTGTCGTGACCGCTCTCATGAAAGCCCGAGGAACTGATCGGCTCGTCGTCCCAGACCTTCTCGTAGCTGTAGGTGGTGACGCGCTCGACCCCGCCACCGAGCTTCTCACGCTCCTCGGTGCGCTTGTTCTCCTTCCACTGGTACATCTCGACCTTGCGCCGCAGCACGAGGCCACCGGTCTCGATGCCGAACTCCGGATCGGTAAGCGTCTCCTCGCTCTCCACCCGGCCCGAGAGGTGGACCAGCCGGCCGTCCAGGTCCGACTCGGTATCGGCCGCATCGATCGCCTGAACCGTCTCGCCGGCGGCGACCAAGCCCTTGTGGTTCTTCAGCGTGCGGTGTTCGTTCCACGCCAGCAGCACCAGCGCGCCGACGATGACGACGAAGGAGAACAGGAATCCGAAGAAGCTCTGCTTGAGGCGGCTCCACCAGGAGATGTGTTCGACGACAGGCACGGCCAGACCTCGCACGGGATGAAGGGCGCGTGGATGTTAGCGGTGATGGGCTCACGATGCTGGATCGAGATGGATGGTCACGAGAGGACCACCACCTCACACGTCATCCCGGCGCAGGCCGGAATCCCGTGCTCGGGCTGTTCCGTTGCTGCAAGCCAACGACTCCGGACCCCGGCCTGCGCCGGGGTGACGACGGGGCGAGGCCGCGAGGGTGGGCGGGTGCGGCAGCAGTGCGCGCTTCCTCCGCAGCCGGTTACCAGACCACCTCGGCCATCGAGCAGTTCAGCCCGGAGCCGATGCCGAGCAGCGCCACGCGCTTGCCCTTCACGAGGCGGCCGGTTTCGGCGAGCTTGCTGAGCGCGGTCGGCAGCGAGGCCGGGCCGATGTTGCCGAACTCGGGGAAGATGGTCAGCACCTTGCGCGGATCGATGCCGAGCATGCGCACCAGTTCCTCGGTGTGCACGCGGCTGACCTGGTGGATCACGAACTCGTCGATCTCCCCGGCCGCCCAGCCGAACATCTGGCGCGCCGCCTGGAAGGTCTTGCCGGCGAGCTTCAGGCCCTCGACCAGCAGCGTGCGGGTGTCGGTGACCATGCGGTCGATGTTGCCGGCGCATAGGCGGCTGAACTGCGTGGCCGAGCGCGACACGCTGCCGAGGTAGCGGTGGCCGTCCGGGCAGAGGTCGGCGTTTGCCAGCACCATCGCCACGCCACCCGAGCCCAGCGTCAGCGAGGCGAACTCGTCGCGGAACTGCTCGGCGGTGGCGTCCGGATCATTGAGCCGCGCGATGGTCTTCTCGGTGATCAGGCGGCTGCACTCGCCGTCGACGATCAGCGCGTAATCGAGATCCCCGCGCTCGATCATCCGCGCGGCAATGTCCATGCCGTTGACGAAGGCCAGGCAGGCATTGCCGACATCGAAGTTCTGGCAGGTCTCCGGCAGGTTGAGCTTGCCGGCGACGATGGCGGCGGTGGAGGGCTCGAGGTAATCGCGGCAGACCGAGGTGTTGACCAGGATGCCGACCTGCTCGCGGCCGATGCCGGCCTGTGCCAGCACCTTTTCGGCCGCCAACGCGGCTGCATCGGAAGGCACCATGCCCTCGTCCCAGACCCGCCGCGCATGGATGCCGGCGACGCCTTCCAGCAGGTCGTCGCGCATCCCGAGGCGTTCCATCGCCGGCTTCAGCCGCGAAACGATCTCGGCAGAGGTCAGCCGGTTGGGAGCGTCGACGTGGGCAACGGCAGCAATGGCAACGCGCTCGAAACGCATGGGTGACCCTGGGGCGAAGAAAAGACGCGGGAAGGTACTGCGGGCATGGTGGGGAGTGCAAGCGTTGTGGGTCCGGTGGGCGCGAGATGGCGAGGTCCGGAGCGAAGCTAGGGTGCCGGTGACCGCGGTGAACCGCACCGGCCATGACGCGGGATGGTCTCGAGGGTGCCGTGCGCTTGCGCTCGCCACACCCTACGCGCCAGCACATCGCCGCGAGGCAATTCGAACGGTGCCGGTGCTGGCGCCCAGAGCCTCGGTGCTTGCACGCATTCACAATCGCCAACAAATGTCGCAAGGGGCACAAGTCGGCACCAATCAGGCCTGCTTCCCTGCGCCATCTGCCAACTTGGGCGTATCTTCGGGCGTTCGTGTTCAGTCAGGTGTCAGGCTCATGAAATTGGTGTCGAGATCGTCCTCCCTCCACCCGCTCGCGCTGGCCCTGGCCTTGTGCGTGGGCGTTGTCGCTCCCGGCGTGCAGGCCGAGGAGAAGATCGTCATCGAGCAGTCGCGGGGTGCTGATCCGCGGGTTGATTACGCGAGCCTGACCAAATACGGCCCATGGGACGATCGCAATTACGATCTGCGCAAGGAAGACATCCAGCTCTTGCACAAGGACGACCAGTACCTGCCCAAGGTGCCGGCCTTCTTCAAGGTGCTCAAGCGCAAGGAAATGGCGGCGCAGGGTTTCCCGCTGCTCGATGACCTTTATCCGCGCGAGACCGACAAGGAGTTCCAGTACCGCTTCGGCGGCCTGATGCAGAACGGCGTGCTCAAGCTGACCGAGCGCGGCAAGCATCACTACCAGGGTCCTGAGAACCCGACGCCGCTGAAGCCGGATCGCTATGCCACCGATCCGGTGGCGCGCAACGAGTACAAGGCCGCGTGGGCGGCACCGGTGCTGACCGAGGGCCCCTTCGACGGCACGCTCAGCAACAACGAGACCACGATCGAATATCACCCGACCAATCCCAACATCGTGATCGCGGGTTCGAACGGTTCCGGCGGCCAGCGCATGTCCTTCTCGACCAATGGCGGCCTGACCTGGGGCAACGCCGGCGCCCTGGCAGGCACCTGCTGCGACCCGGCCATCGAGTACACCTCGAACGGTGCCATCGCCTTCGCCGCCACGCTCGGCCAGGCGGCCAGCGGATGCGGATTCAGCCTGTGCTCGACGGTCTACTGGTCCTTCAACAACGGCCAGACCTGGCTGGGCCCGGTCCACACCTCGACCGCCAGCTCCGACAAGGAGTTCATCCACGTCGACAAGTCGCCGAACTCGCCCTTCCGGGACCGCGTCTACCTGACCTGGCACCAGGGCAACGTGATGCAGTTCGCGCGCTCGACGGCGCTGCCGGTGCAGGGTGGCGCGGGCCTGCAGTTCGCGCCGACGATTTCCTTCGCGCAGGACGAGCGTGGCATCGGCAGCGATATCGCGACCGACCGCCAGGGCCGCATCTATTACGTCTACCCGAGCACGACCACCAACTCGGCCGAGTTGCGCCTGCTGCGTTCGGACGACGGCGGCGACACTTTCGTCGATCTCAATGGCGCCACGGCTGGCCTCGCTTCCCAGATCTATGACCTGCACGGCCGTTTCGACTTCCCGATCCCGGCGATGGAGTCTCGGCAGGTCTTCATCTACGCCGTGGTCGACGTCGATCTGAGCGGTGGCCCGCGCGATGGTCGCGTCTATGTGGCGTTCACCGACGAAAACGCGGCGGCCGGCAGCCCCGGCAACGGCACCGGCTCGGCCAGTGCCAGTCACGCCTGGATCCAGGTGATCTATTCGGACGACCAGGGCGCCACCTGGACCACCGCAACCACGCCCCATTCGCTGGCCGACCAGACCACGGTCGATCGCTTCCAGCCGTGGATGAAGGTCGATGGCTTCGGCAACGTCCACATCGGCTGGCAGGACACGCGCAATTCCGGCACCGGCCTGCGCGACAAGGCCGACTGGTACTACGCGGTGTCGACCGACGGCGGCAACACCTGGGTCGAAGAGACCCGCGTGTCCTCGGTGGTGTCGCAGAACATCGCCAACGGCCAGGAATGGGGCGACTACAACGGCCTCGGCATTTCCTCGGACAACCAGATCGTCGGCATGACCTGGACCGACAATCGCATCGTCACGCCGCCCTCGACGACGTCCCAGCGTTCCTTCGCGGCGCGCGTGCAGAACCTGTTCGCCGGCCCGAGCTACACGCTGAACGTCGGTACCAGCAACCTGTCGCTGTGCGCAGGTGCACCGGTGCCGCCGATCGACATCACGCTGGGCGCCACCGGCGGCTTCAACGGCTCGGTGACGATGAGTACGCCGGGCCTCAACAACTCGGTGTTCACTTCCGCGAGCTTCACGCCGAACCCGGTCAGCCCGACCCAGGGTGGCGTGACCTCGGTGCTGCAACTGGCCACCTCGGCGGGTGCAGCGACCGGTTCGTACACGGTCGATGTGCAGGGCACCGACGGCGGCTCGCCGGCGATCATCCGCGGCGGAAGCATCCAGGTGAACCTCGCGCAGGGCTCGCCGAACGCGGCCACGCTGAACACCCCGGCCAATGGCGCCACCGGCCTGTCGACCAGCGTGCAGTTGCAGTGGGCCGCGGTGGCAGGCGCAACGTCCTACCTGGTCGAAGTCGCGACCGATGCCGGCTTCGGCAACATCGTCGCGAGCGGCACGGTGACTGGCACCAGCTTCACCGCTGCGGGCCTCAGCCCGCAGACCCAGCACTTCTGGCGCGTCCGGGCCAGCAATGCCTGCGGTGATGGCGCCTTCTCGAGCGTGCGCAACTTCACGACCGCGAACATCGCCTGCTACGCCGGCGCCCCGGTTCCGATCCCGGACAACAATCCGACCGGTGCCAATGCCACGATCACCGTGCCCGCCGGTGCCGGCACGATCAGTGGCCTGAGGGTCAGCGTGGGCATCACCCACACCTTCATCGGCGACCTGATCATCCGGCTGACCAAGGATGCCGCCGGTGCGGACCTGATCAACCGTCCGACCAGTTGCTCGGGTGACAACATCGACGCGACCTTCTTCGACGCCGCGGCGGGCACGCCGAACACCTGCGTCGCCGGCCCGCCGGCCATCGGAGGCGACAAGCGTCCGCAGCAGGCCTTCACGGTGTTCGACGGTGTCTCTGCCGCCGGCACCTGGACGCTGAACGTGGCTGATCGTGCCGGTGTCGACGTGGGAACGATCGATAGCGTCTGCCTCGAGCTGCCGGCCAGCGGTCCGGGCGACGGGCTGTTCGAGGACGGCTTCGAGTAACGTCGGGCCGGTCCCGGCGTCCAACTGGATGCCGGGACCAACGGAACACACGCGGGCGCCTACGGGCGCCCGCGCTGTTTCAGGGGTTCGCCCAGTCGGATCCCTGTCCATCGCGGATCTTGGACGCCAACATGGCGCGCCAAGCGCGTGGGCATCCCGGGATCCTGAACTCGTCGGTGGTCCGCGATGGCCCGGGCGGCAGTCCCCTCGTCCGTCATTCCGGCGAAGGCCGGAATCCAGTGCTCTTCGGGCACCGCGGCAAGCACCGGCTGGATCCCGGCCTTCGCCGCCATGACGACAAGGCAGGAGCGTCGGCATGAATGCCGACCCACAGGAGTACGGTGCTCTGGTGGGTCCGGATTCATCCGGACGCTCTTCCGGGGTCACTCGTGGACCGGCAGGACCGACGGACCCCTTACCCCGCCCGTCGCTTCAGGTGCACCAGCAGCAAGGACACCGCCGCCGGCGTGACCCCGGGCACGCGGGCCGCCTGACCGAGCGTCGCCGGGCGCGCGCGCTCGAGCTTCTGCCGGACTTCGGCGGACAGCCCCGACACTTCGGCGTAGGCAAAGTCGCCCGGGATGCCGGCTTCCTCGTGACGCCGTGCGCGTTCGATTTCCTCGCGCTGGCGCTCGACGTAACCCGAGTACTTGATCGCGATCTCGACCTGCTCGGCGACCTCGGGCTCGCTGACGCTCGGGCCGAAGCCCTCGACCGCCATCAATTGCGCGTACCCGAGATCGGGGCGACGAAGAAGATCGCTGGCCCGGGTCTCGCGCGACAGCGGCGCGCCGGTGCTCGCGGTGAAGGCAGCCCCGAGTGCGTTGGTTGGCGCGGCCCACAGGGTATCCAGACGCGCGGACTCACGCGCGATCGCCTCGCGCTTGGCCTCGAAGCGCTGCCAGCGCGCATCGTCGACGAGGCCCAGCTCGCGGCCGACCGGCGTCAGTCGCAGATCGGCATTGTCCTCGCGCAGTTGCAGCCGGTATTCGGCGCGCGAGGTGAACATCCGGTAGGGCTCGCTGGTGCCCAGGCGCGTGAGGTCATCGACCAGCACGCCGAGGTAGGCCTCATGCCGGCGCGGCCACCAGGGCTCCTCGCCGCGCACGGCGCGCGCCGCGTTGAGGCCGGCGAGCAGGCCCTGGGCGGCGGCCTCTTCGTAACCGGTGGTGCCATTGATCTGGCCGGCGAAGAAAAGCCCTGCGATCGCGCGCGTCTGCAGCCACGGGTGCAGGCCGCGCGGGTCGAAGTAGTCGTACTCGATCGCGTAACCGGGGCGGGTGATGTGGGCGCGCTCGAAACCGGGGATCGAGCGGACCAAGTCCACCTGGATCTCGTAAGGCAGGCTGGTCGAGATGCCGTTCGGGTAGATCTCGGGGGTGCCCAGGCCCTCGGGCTCGACGAAGATCTGGTGCGAGGACTTGTCGGCGAAGCGCACCACCTTGTCCTCGATCGAGGGACAGTAGCGCGGGCCGACGCCCTCGATGCGCCCGGCGTACATCGGCGAGCGGTGCAGGCCGCTGGCGATGATCTCGTGCGTGCGCGCCGTGGTGTGGGTGATCCAGCAGCTCAGTTGGCGCGGATGGTCGGCGTGGCTGCCCAGGAAGGAGAACACCGGCCGCGGTTCGTCACCGGGCTGCTCGGCGAGGCGGCTGTAGTCGATCGAGCGGCCATCGATACGCGGCGGCGTGCCGGTCTTGAGCCGTCCGACGCCGAGATTGAGTTCGCGCAGCCGCGCGGCCAGCGTCTGCGCGGGCGCATCGCCGGCGCGACCACCGGCGTAGTTGGCCTCGCCGATGTGGATGCGCCCGGCGAGGAAGGTGCCGGCGGTCAGCACCACCGCGCGGGCGTGAAAGTCGAGCCCCATCTGGGTGCGCACGCCGGTGACTCGATCCCCTTCGAGCAAGAGATCATCGACCGCCTGCTGGAACAGGCTGAGTCCGGGCTGGTTTTCCAGCATCGAGCGGATCGCCGCCCGGTAGAGCGCACGATCGGCCTGGCAGCGCGTCGCGCGAACCGCCGGTCCCTTGCTGGCATTGAGCGTGCGCCACTGGATGCCGGCGCGGTCGGCGGCCTGCGCCATTGCACCGCCGAGGGCGTCGATCTCGCGTACGAGGTGACCCTTGCCGATGCCGCCGATGGCAGGGTTGCAGCTCATCTGTCCCAGCGTCTCGATGGCGTGGGTCAGCAGGAGCGTGCGTGCACCAGAGCGGGCCGCGGCGAGCGCGGCCTCGGTGCCGGCGTGGCCGCCGCCGACGACGATCACCTCGTAATGCCTGTCCATGGCTTGCCCCAATCCTGACCCAAAGTGACGCAGAAGGTCCAATGCTAGCGGCGTAAGCGATCACGGTGCAGCAGAACGCCAATCCCGTCACGCTATCGATGGCTGCTCAAGACCCTGGCCCGGAACATGCATTACTTCTGCCGCAGTCAGGGGGAATCCGGCCGCCGGGTGTCGCAAGACCCCGGCGGCCGTTCTTTTTTGGCTTTGCCGGATGCTCTCTCGCTGGCGATGCGGATCCGGTCGCGCGTCAAGCGCGCTCCCACCGTGAGCCGTGGAGCATCGATCCCTGACGTAGGAGCGCCCTCGGGCGCGATCGACACGACCTCGAAGCGGCCTGATCGCTGTGTAGGGTGGTTCCGACGCCCGGTGGTTCAACTGGAACAGGGGGAATCCGGAAGAACGGAATCCGGACGTCGGAACCGTGGAAACTGCGTGAAGCACAGAGGACCCGAGTATAGGGCGACGTGCCGCGCGAAGCGTGACCGTGCTCACCTTTTTCCAGGCTTTACTCTTCTTGACGGCGATCGCTGGCCCCCGCACGAGGGACGCTGACGGGCCGCGCCGAACCGGCAGAAGGAGACCGTGAGACCGCCATGCCGCCGCTGCGACCCGTACCGAGGTCGCGTCCGCGAGCTGGCGCCAGGTTCTCGTAGCGCGGCGTGCCTGCGCCGAAGCTGTCCAGCGTCGAACGACCGAGTTCGCGCGCGTGCAGGTACGCCGGGCTCCGGCTCCCCGGCCGGTTCGCGTAGTGAGGCTGACCCGGGCGGCCGTGATAGTGATAAGGACCGTAGGCCAGGAACCAGTGCGGCGAGCCCCGGTAGGCGCTCTCCCAGCAGGAACCGTAGTGGCCGAAACCGCCGGCACGCCAGTGGCCGGGCCACCAGGGACCGGCAAAGCCGGCGCCGAAGCAGGTGGTCGACCAGACCGCGTGGGGTGGCGCGCTGTCGCGGGCGATCCAGTAGCCGGAATCGGTGCGCTGCCACGGGCTGCTCGCGCAAGCCACGAGGGCGAGACTGGCGCCGACGAGCAACAGGCGCCGCAGGGTGATCCGGTTCATGCGTTCCTCCTCGCCAGAAAGGCGACCTTCTCGATCAATTGCACATCCTGCTCGTTCTTCAACAGCGCCCCGATCAGCGGTGGCATCAGCTTCTTCTGGTTCTTTTCGCGCAGGGTTTCCGCCGGCACGTCTTCGGCCAGCAGGAGTTTCAACCAGTCGAGCAGCTCGCTGGTCGAGGGCTTCTTGCGCATCCCCGGCGTCTCGCGCAGGTGCAGGAAGGCGCGCAGCGCCTCGCGCAGCAGGTCCTGCTTCAGCGTCGGGAAGTGCACGCCGACGATCGCGCGCAGCCCTTCCTCGTCGGGGAAGCGGATGTAATGGAAGAAGCAGCGGCGCAGGAAGGCGTCCGGCAGCTCCTTCTGGTTGTTGCTGGTGATGATCACGATCGGCCGCTGGTGCGCGCGCACCAGCTGCCCGGTCTCGTGCACCGAGAACTCCATGCGGTCGAGCTCGCGCAGAAGGTCGTTGGGGAACTCGATGTCGGCCTTGTCGATCTCGTCGATCAAGAGCACCGCGCGGCGATCACTGGCGAAGGCCTCCCAGAGCTTGCCGGGGACGATGTAGCGCGCGATCTCGGCGGCCTGCGGGTCGCCGAGCTGGGCATCGCGCAGGCGGCGCACCGCATCGTACTCATAGAGCCCATGCTGGGCCTTGGTCGTGCTCTTGATGTGCCATTCGATCAGCGGCGCATCGAAAGCCCGCGCGATCTCGATCGCAAGCTGGGTCTTGCCGGTGCCGGGCTCGCCCTTGACCAGCAGCGGTTTCTCCAGCCGCACCGCGGCATTGACCGCGAGCATCAGCTCACGCGTGGCGACATAGCCGGAGGTACCTTCGAAGCGCATCGGGGTGTTCCAGGGGTGCAGACCCATAGTGTGCCCGAGGCGGGTGGAGTTGGGGTGAGGATGGCCCAAGGATGAAGCGCTCACTCGAGGCCACGATGCCTTAGCGGGAGCCCCCTCTCCCCCTCCCCTCATTCCGGCCAGCGCTTCTCGCGCTGGCGCTCACCGGGTCGGCGCATGCGCCGACAGTTCCCGGTTCGCCCACGAGGGGAGAGGGGAGCAAGGCGCCGCGTTCTGGAAGCCCCTCTCCCCTCCGTGAGAGGGGTTGGGGAGAGGGGGCAGCTTCTGCCACTTACCGCTTCTGCTACTCCCGCCGCACCTCGATCCCGTACTTCTCCATGCGCCGGTACAGCGCCTGGCGCGACAGGCCGAGGGCGGCGGCGGCTTCGGCGACGACGCCGTGGGCGCGGGCGAGGGCTTGCTCGATTTCTTCGCGCGCGGGCTCGCGCAGGGGTGCGTCGCTGGCCACGGAAGCAGGCTGCGCATTGGGCAGGCCGAGGTCCTCGGGGCTCACGACGCCGCCCTGGCAGAGCAGGCCGGCACGGGTGATCGCGTTGCGCAGTTCGCGCACATTGCCGGGCCAGGCGTGGGCGAGTAGTGCGCGGCGGGCGGCCTCGGACAGGCGCAGCCCGGACGGCAGGAAGTGCTCGGCGAGCGGGATGATGTCCTCGCGACGCTCGGCCAGCGGCGGCAGTCGGACTTCGATGACGTTGAGGCGGTAGTAGAGGTCCTCGCGAAACTCGCCGCGCCTGATCATGGCCTCGAGATCGGCGTTGGTGGCCGACAGCACGCGCACCTTGACCTCGCGCGTGCGGTTGGAGCCCAGGCGCTCGAAGCGTCCGGTCTCGAGCACGCGCAGCAGTTTCATCTGTCCGGCCGGTGGCAGGTTGCCGATTTCGTCGAGGAAGAGCGTGCCGCCATCGGCCGCCTCGAAGCGTCCTTCGCGTGCCTTGCCGGCGCCGGTGTAGGCCCCGGCATCGGCGCCGAAGAGTTCGGCCTCGAGCAGATCAGACGGCAGCGCTCCGCAGTTCACCGCGACGAAGGACCCGTCCTTGACCCGCGAGTTGGCGTGGATGATTTCGGCGATACGCTCCTTGCCGGTGCCGTTGGGACCGGTGATGAGCACCGGCACATCGGCCTTCGCCACCTGGCAGGCCAGGCGCAGCGCACGCTCGGTGGCGGGCGATGCGTAGACGACGCCGCGCAGATCGTAATCGGTAGCCAGCTCACGACGGCCGTCGGACTCGCGCGCGGCCAGCTTGCGCGCGGTCTTCGTGGCCTCGGCGAGTTCCAGCAGGTTGCGCACCGTGGTCAGCAGCCGGCCATCGTCCCAGGGCTTGCCGAGGTAATCGGCGGCGCCCGCCTTGACCAGCCCGACCGCCTGATCCAGGTGCGTCCATGCCGTCAGCAGGATCACCGGCAGATCCGGATGGCGCGCACGGATCTCGCCGAACAGGCGCACGCCCTCCTCGCCGCTGGTGGTGTCGCGGCTGAAGTTCATGTCCTGGATCACCAGGTCCACATCCCCCGCCGCGAG
The DNA here is from genome assembly GCA_024710675.1 of Lysobacterales bacterium. Lineage (GTDB taxonomy): Bacteria > Pseudomonadota > Gammaproteobacteria > Xanthomonadales > SZUA-5 > JANJUH01. The sequence continues at coordinate 1,678 of JANJUH010000215.1, read as the reverse complement.
CCGTGCCAGCCCCTCCTCCGGCGTTGTCGCCGCGCTGACCGTGTGCCCGTCCAGGCCCAGCAGCAGCTCCAGCGCCGTGCCGATCGCGGGGTTGTCGTCGATGATGAGGAGGTGGGGCATCGTCGGGGTGCCTGGTTCGGGTCGAGGCTGGGAATTAGGGCGACGCAAAAGCAGAAGCGGGGCCGGGGGCTGGGGGCTGGGGTGCATGATCCTTGGCTCGAGGACATTCTGGGTAGACCGGAAGGAGCTTCGGCGCACGCGGCGAGAGCCTGGAGTTCACTGTGGACTTCAGCGCACGCGCCCCAGCCCCGCTCTCAAAGGCGCCCCCTCGGCGCACCAATCTGGCCCCACAACTGCAGCGCACACGCCCCAGCCCCGCTCCTGCTCCGCCTCACGCCGAGCGCGTCGCAATCGCCGGCGCTATCCGGCTTGCCCGCAGCGCCGGTCCGAGCACGGCGAGCTGGCCCAGCAGCAGCACCAGCACGGCACCCACCGGCAGCCAGGTCCACGGCAGGCGCTCGAAGCCGAGTTCCTTGACCAGCCAGGCGTTGACGCCGAGCGCGAGCAGGGTGCCGATCACGATGCCGATGGCCACGATCAGCGCGTTCTCGGTCTGGAAGTAGCGCAGGATATCGGTCTTGCGCGCGCCCAGCGCCCGGCGCGTCCCGATCTGGCGGGTGCGCTGGGTGACCCAGAAGCTGGCCTGGCCGACGATGCCGAACGCGGTCACCGCGAGCAGGGCGATGCCGATCGCCGCCAGCAGCACGGCCATCGCCATGTCGCTGCGGAAGGTGTCGCGGCGGGTTTCCTCGAAGGCGCGCACGCCGTTGACGATGCGGTTCGGGTCGACCTTGAACAGCGTTTCCTCGATGCTCTTCATCACCCGGTCGCGTTCGCCGGGCGCGGTGCGCACGAGGTAGCCACCGAAACCCGCCGGCTTGTAGGGCGCGAAGATCACGCGGTCGGGGTTGACCGAGCGCGGCCACGGCGTGGCCACGGTCTCGACCACCCCGATCACCCGTTGTGCGGGCTCTCCGCGATCGCCGGTGATGTTGATCATGCGCCCCACGGCGCTCTCGCCCGGGAACAGGCGCTCGGCGAGCGGCTTGCCGAGAACGACCACCGGCGGCGCCATCTGGTCGCCGCGTTTGTGCGGCATGACTTCCTCGGCGGTGAACGCGCGGCCCTCCACGAGGCGCGTGCCGAAGGCTTCGAGCAACTGCTCGTCGACGAAATAGATCGCTGCGGCCCGCTCGGGCCCGTCGATCTGCTCGCCGGCCGCCAGCGTCACCGCCGTCTGCCAGCCGCTGCGGGCCAGCGGCAGGCTGAAGCCGGCATTGACGCCGACGACGCCGGGCATCGCGCGGATCGCGGCCAGGTCCTGGTCGGTCGCCTGCACCGGATCGCGGCCGTTGCCGACGAACTGGTTGCTGATCGAGAAGGTGTTCGCCTCGTCGATGCCGCTGTCCACGCTCATCATGCGGATGCGCTCGGTGACGATGAACAGGACGTTGGCGAGGATCGCGAGCGTCAGGGCGACCTGCGCGGCGATCAGCGTGGCCGCGACCGGGTTGCGGCGCAGCGAGGACAGGATCGGACGGATTTCCATGGCATCACCTCACTGGGTCTTCAGCTGCGAGGCCGGCGCGATGCGACACGCGCGCCAGGCCGGATAGGT
>JANJUH010000171.1 GCA_024710675.1 Lysobacterales bacterium | reverse complement strand
GAGCCGCCGCACCTTATCCTGTTCCCCGAGGTGGCGTACGAGGAGGCGCGCTTCCTGGCGGCCGTCGATGCGGCTGTGAAGATGCACGGCTACTGCACCATCGTGGCCTCCGAGGGCGTGCGCGACGCGGCCGGCAAGTTTCTATCCGAGGGTGCGGGCAAGGACGCCTTCGGCCACAGCCAACTCGGCGGCGTCGCGCCGCTGCTCGCCGCGCGGGTCAAGGATGCGCTGGGCCTGAAGGTGCACTGGGCGGTCGCCGATTACCTGCAGCGCTCGGCGCGTCACGTGGCCAGTCGCACCGATCTCGAGGTCAGCCGCAAGGTTGGCATTGCGGCGGTGAAGTACGCGCTCGACGGCCGCAACGGGATGATGCCGGTGGTGCGCCGGCTGGCTGATGCGCCCTATCGCTACGAGATCCTGCCAGCACCGCTGGCCGACATCGCCAATCGCGAGCGCAAGTTGCCGGCGACCTTCATTCGCGAGGATGGCTACGGCATCACCCGTGCCGCGCGCCGTTACCTCGCGCCACTGATCGCCGGCGAGGCGCCGCTGCGCTGGGTCGACGGCCTGCCCGACTATGTGCGCCTGAAGAACCGCGCGGTGCGCCCGCGCCTGCCGGAGTACAGCGTATGAGTGGTGGCGACTTTGTCTTCCTGGCACTGGCCGTGCAGGCCGTATTGCTCGGCTTGCTGGCGCGCAGCCGCGCCTGGCGAGCCACTGGCTTCACCGCCCTGGCGACACTCGCCGTGCTCTTCGTGTTGTGGGAGATCACCGATGGTGGTCAGCGCCGCACCGAGGCCTGGCTGGTGCTGTCCTCGCTGCCCCTGATCGGCCTGGGGGCCTTCTTCTGGAAGCGCGGCCTGGGCAAGCTCTCGGCGGCACTCGGCGTGCTGCTGACGCTCGCTTTGCTAGGCGTCTGGGCCTGGGCCAGCGCGGCGCCGGCCGGCAGCGAGACCGCGGCCGTGGTGATCTATTCCTCGCTGGTGCTGGTGGCGATGGTCGCGCTGTTCCTGCTGGCCGGGTCGATCGGGCTGTCGGTCATCGTCGAACGCGACCGGGCCAGGCAGCGGGCACTGATGGAGGGGCGTTAGCGTCTCCTGCGGCGAGGGGCAGGGGACCTGGTTCACGTGGGTGTCCGACTTCGCCGCTGCCGACTTGGTCGCCCGACTTCGTCCTCCGCCCCCTGTCGCCTGCCCCTTTGCGCGACAGCCAACAGATCGTCGCCATGGGGCGTGTGCGGGGCAAGGCCTGCACGCTCGGCGGACCCATCGCAGCGCTCACCCCGCCTGCCGTGCCCGCACCTGCGCCTCGACCACCGCCAGCGCCGTCATGTTGACCACCCGGCGCACGGTGGCGGAGTTGGTGAGCACGTAACAGGGCTTGCGCAGGCCCATCACGATCGGACCCAGGGTGACGCCTCCGGTCAGGATGCGCACCATGTTGAAGGAAATGTTGGCGGCGTCGAGGTTGGGGAAGACGAACATGTTGGCGGTGCCGGTCAGGCGGGAGCCGGGCAACAGGCGCTCGCGGATGGTGGCATCGATGGCCGCGTCGGCATGCATTTCGCCATCGACCTCGAGGTCGGGTGCGCGCTGGTTCAGGAGCTTCAGCACCTCGCGCATCTTCTGGCTGCTCGGGGAATCCTCGCTGCCGAAGTTCGAGTGCGAGAGCAGCGCCACCTTGGCGCGGATGCCGAAGACCTTGAGGCGCTCGACCGCCATGATCGTGGCTGTCGCCAGTTCGTGCGCGCTCGGATCCTGGTTGACGTAGGTGTCGAGGAAAAAGAAGGTGCCCTTGTCGCAGGCCAGTGCGCTCATCGCCGCCGGGGCCTCGATGTCGCCCTCGAGGCCGACGATATCCTGGCAGTACTGCAACTTGCGCTGGAAGCGCCCGACCGATCCGCCGATCATCGCGTCGGCTTCGCCACGCTCGACCATCAGTGCCGCGATGACCGTCGAGCGCGAGCGCACGATCGCCTTCGCCGCGGCCGGCGTGACACCGCGCCGCGCCATCAGGCGGTGGTAGTGCTGCCAGTACTCCGGGAAGCGCGGGTCGGAATCGATGTTGGTGACTTCGAAGTGCACGCCCGGGCGAATCATCAGGCCCAGGCGGGCAATGCGCTGTTCGATCACCGCCGGGCGTCCGACCAGCACCGGATGGGCCAGCTTCTCGTCGACGATGGTCTGCACGGCGCGCAGCGTGATCTCTTCCTCGCCCTCGGCGAAGACCACCCGGCGCGGATCGCGCCGCGCCGCGGCGAAGACCGGCTTCATCATCAGGCCGGTGCGGAAGATGAATTGCGTGAGCTGCTCGCGGTAGGCGTCGAAATCGGTGATCGGGCGGGTCGCCACGCCCGAATCCATCGCCGCCTGCGCCACGGCTGGTGCCAGACGCACCAGCAGGCGCGGATCGAAGGGCTGCGGGATCAGGCAGTCGCGCCCGAAGCTCTTGAGCTCGCCGCCGTACGCCGCCGCCGCGACGTCCGACGCGCCTTCGCGGGCAAGTTTGGCGATCGCGTGCACGCAGGCCAGTTTCATGGCCTCGGTGATGGTGGTGGCACCGACGTCCAGCGCACCGCGGAAGATGTACGGGAAGCACAGCGCGTTGTTGACCTGGTTCGGGTAGTCCGAGCGGCCGGTGGCGATGATCGCGTCCGGGCGCACGGCGAGC
>JANJUH010000168.1 GCA_024710675.1 Lysobacterales bacterium | reverse complement strand
CGGCCACGACCGGATCCGGGCTGTCGGTGAAGGCGGTCATCGCGATGTCGGCCTGCGCGATCACGGCGGTGGTCGCCGTGGCGGCATTGTTGGCCGCGTTCGGGTCGGTCGTCGCCGAGGAAGCCGTGGCCGTGGCCGACAGGTTCGTACCCTGCAGCACGTTGGCCGCCACCAGCACCACGATCGTCGCGCTGCGATTGCCCATCGGCGTTGTCGCGCCGGCCCAGGTGCAGGTCACCGGGCTGACGTTGGTGCAGGTGCCACCCGCGCTCGGCGTCGCCGAGACGAAGGAGGTGCCGGCCGCCAGCGGAAGTGCGAATTGCACGTTCTGCGCGTCCGACGGACCACCATTGCTCACCGTCGCCGTGTAGGTCAGCTGGGTGCCGGCCACGACCGGGTCGGGGCTGTCGGTCAGGCCCATCGTCAGGTCGGCCGAGGTCTCGATGGTCGTCGTCGTGCTCGCCGCGTTGTTGCCCGCCGCCGGGTCCGTGGTGTCGCTGGTGGCCGTTGCCGTCGCCGTGATCGGGCCCGCCGGTGTCGCCGCCGGGATCGACACCGCGATCGTCGCGCTGCGCACGCCGGCAGGTGCCGTGGCGCCCGCCCAGGTACAGGTGATCGGGCTCACCGCGGTGCAGGTGCCGCCCGCGCTCGGCGTGGCCGAGACAAACACGGTCCCGGCCGGAATCGGCAGCGAGAAGCGCGCGTTCTGCGCATCCGAGAGGCCGCCATTGGTCAGCGTCGCGGTGTAGACGAGGTTCGTCGCGCCACCGGCCGTGATCGGATCCGGGGCATCGGTCAGGGTGATCGACAGATCCGCCTCGGCCACCACAACGGTGTCCTGCACAGCCGTGTTGTTTGTGGCGTTCGGGTCCGGAGCATTTGCGGCCGCCGTTGCCGTGTTGGTAAGGGTGCCGGTCACACCGGGACCCACCAGCACCGTGATCGTGTATTGCGCCGATCCGCCAGCCGCAATGTCCCCGAGTGAACAGACGGGCACGCCAGCCGGGTCTTCGGCACAACCGCTGGTCGAGACCAGCGAGACACCGGCCGGCAAGGTGTCCGTGACCGTCACGTCAGGGGCAGTCGATGGTCCTGCGTTTGCCACGGTGATCGTGTAACTGAGCGTGTCTCCCGCCACCACGGGATCCGAGCTGTCGGTCTTGGTGAGGGAGAGATCGGCATCGATGACCTCGCAGGCGGCCCAGATGTCATCGTTGAAGTCGTCGGTGAAGTACAGGCAGTTTCCGGCAAACCCGTCGGGGCGCGGCCCGAATTCGCCGTCGTTTGCCCCCCAACCATTCTGGCCGAAATTGCTGGTGACGCCATTGCCGATGCCCGAGACGAAGACTTCAGTGACCGAGCCGGGCTGCAGGTCGCCGTTGACCACCGTATTGCGCAAAATGACGCTCGCACCCACCCCGTAATTGCCATGCACGATGTAGATGTCGCCGGTCTCAGGATCCACCGCACCATTCGAGTGCACAAATCCACCACCTAGCGTGCCGATGTCGGTACTTGCGTAGGTGATGCTGGTGAACGGGGTGCCGGGAACGTGGCCGGCAGTGTCCAGCTCATGGACGCGGTTGCCAGGCCCACTAGCACTGTCAGGAAAGACGGCAATATCGCCGTCCGGCTGGAAATAGGCGCGATCGCCGTGCTCGAAATTGGGCGTCGAGTACGTGCCAAGAAGGACAATCGAACCGCCAGGAGCGATCCGATAAAAACGCTGAGCCTCCTGATGGAGGATGATCTCGCCGAGGCCATTGAAATCGAGCGAGTGCCTCGCGTTCCCAAGGGGAACCCCTCCGGCAGCCGAGAAATTGGAGGTGGCACCGGTCGCTGGATCGATTCGAATAATGGTCGCGGTCACCCGATTGAGGTAATAAACTCCATTATCCGGGCCCCACTCCAGCTCGACCAGTTCGTTGGTGGATTCCTGATAGGAACCGACCAAGGTCGGCACGCCCGCGGTGACACGATAAAGGTCGAAGAGTTGAGCCGGGTCTGCGCTAAAACAGTTGGTCGGCACGCAAGTCGGGGGGTCGGTAACAGCGACATAGACATCGCCGTTGCGGGGGTCGATTGTCAAACCCGCCATGTGCCGCCCGTTGAACTCCGGCGCTGCCGATATGGATTGCACACTCCACCCGGCAATCGGAACGGGCTGCGCGAGACCGATGCACGGCAGCAGCAGTGCTGCGAGGGCAAAGCCGAATGATGTCTTTGGTGCAGTCATGCCAACGCTCCAGTGTGGGATGGCGTGAGCGCGCCATCACGACAGGTTAATTCAATTCTGCTCGGCGGATCGCTCGGGTGCGCTGTCCAGCAGTTCGACTTCCCAGACCAGTACCACCGGGCCGCGCGCAATCGGTGGCCTGCCCTCACGGCCGTAGCCGAGTTCGGGCGGGATCGCCAGCCGCCAGCGGTCGCCCACGGACATCATCGCCACCGCCTCGGCGACGCCGGGCAGCAACTGCTCGAGGCGGTAGTGATCCGGGCCACCCCGGCTGCGCGTATCCGTGATCACGAAACCATCGAGGCGCTTGCCGAGCTGGTGGATCACGAACACGCCATCGCCGCCGGGCTTTTCACCCTTGCCGGAAGCGAGCACCTCGTACTGGAGTCCGGATTCGAGGACCTTGACGCCGTGCCGCTTGGCGTTCTGGGCGAGGAAACGTTCGCCCATTTCCTTGTTTCGGGCGACCTGGGCCGCCTTCTCGCGACTGCGATCGATGCCGTAGTAATCCGACAGCACCGTCGCGACCTGGTTGGCCGGAACACGCCCTTCCTCACCTGCCAAGGCATCACGCAATCCCTGCATGACCTCGTCTTCGTCCGGTGTGACGCCACGCTGCTTCAGCGCGTTGCCGAGGTTGTAGCCAAGCGCGTAGCTGAAGTCCTCGATTGGAGGCGGCTGGATCTCGGCCTCGCTCGCAGCAGACGCACTGGCGCAAAGCGCCGCGCCGAACAGGATGCCGCTCCTGGCCAAGCTCATC
>JANJUH010000151.1 GCA_024710675.1 Lysobacterales bacterium | reverse complement strand
CCGGAGGCGTCGTAGAACAGGGCGATGCGACGCGGCGCCAGCGCACGCGGACGCGCTGGCGAACCGCTGTCGACAAGCGCAACGAGACTCCGCCACCCGGGTTCGAGAGGATCGACCGCTTCGAGGGTCGACACCGGGTCGCGCGCCTTGGGGATGCGGAAGGCCAGCTCGCGCCGCGGGCGCACACGCTCGCGGGCCAGTTCGGCCACCCAGCGCGTCCCGGCCTGCTCGAAGCGCAGCGCCGGATCACCGTCGCCGGACTCGTCCATCGGCGCGTCCGCTGCCAGTTCGGCCTCGGCGCGTACGGCCAGCCGCTCGACCGCTGCTGCGAACTGCATCGGCAGCACATAGCGCCAGTGATCGCCGAGGTCGACCAGCGTCGTCGTCAGGTGCAGACGGATGCGCTTGTCACCGCGTGCAGGAATCGGATAGAGGCGGGTCCGGAAGACATTGCCGGCGGTCAGTTCGGCGAGGCCGGGATCGATGCTCTGGCGGGTGATGTCCTCGAAGGCCACACGGGCGGTCTGCTTGTCGACGACCACGCCTTCGCGCAGCGCGCCATTCACCTCGAGCGCGTAGCCGGTGACGGACTGGCCGGCGGCGAGCGGAAAGACGAACTCACCCTCGAGCACCCGCGCATTCGGGTTGTGGAAGACCATCTCGATCGTGGTCTCGGCGATGAAGCCACGGCTGCGGATCCGGATATCGACGCTGGCGAGGGTGATCGGCTCTAGCCCTTCCTGCGGGGCGATCCAGACCTGCGGCGGCGGCACCGGAGGCGGCGGCGGGGGTGGCGTCAGCGCCAGCGCGAGGGAGGGGCAGATCAGCAACAGGGGCGTCAGGAAGCGCATGGCGGGTCTCCGGCATCGTGCAACACACAACGCTGGCCGGTGCAAATCGGGGTTTGCGGTCGGTGAAAGCGGTGATAAGGTGGGGGGTATCTCATAGCGGAGGATGTCGCCATGCCCCTGGCCAGCCTGATCCTCGCTGCCGCCCTGGCGGCAACGCCGGCCCCGAGCGAGCTGAGCCCCGAAGACGCCATCGCTGCGATCGACCGCGACGGCGACGCCATGATCGACTGGGAGGAGGCGCGCAACTACGCGATCCGCCGCTTCCATGCGCTCGATGTCAACGGCAATGGCGTGCTCGATGCAGCCGAGTTTCCCGCCGGCACCGATCGGCTGGAAGGCGGCCTCGACGGGCAGGCCTACCAGGACGCGGCGCTCGCGCGCTTCGAGGCCGTCGACGGCGATCGCGATGGTCGCATCTCCGCCGCGGAGATTCGTGCCTTTCGTTCCCGTGATCCGCGCTGAGAGGAGCCCTGTCATGACCTTGACCAGTCGATTCTGCGCCGCGCTCGCGCTGCTGCTGCTGTGCTCGACCGCCCTGGCCGATCGCATCCGCTGCGAGTCGCGCGATGGCAACTACCAGTCCTGCCCGGCCTACACTGGCGACGGCGTGCGCCTGGTGAATCAGCTCAGCCGCGAGGGCTGCTGGCAGAACGACACCTGGGGCTACGATCGCAACCGCATCTGGGTCACCAACGGTTGCCGCGCCGAGTTCGAGATCGGCCGCGTACCCGGCGAGCGCCGTGGTGACAGCAAGGAGGGCGAGATCGCCGCGGCGCTGGTGATCGGAGCGATCGCCGGCGCGATCATCGCCAGCCACGATCGCGACGACCGCCGGGACGACTACTACTATCCACCGAGCGGGAGCTACCCATCGAGCGGCCGCCGCGGCTTTCGCTGCGAGTCGCGTGACGGCCGCTTCCGCTACTGCGGCGTGCGCGTCAGCCGCCGCGAGCACGTCGAGGTGCGCCGCCAGCTCAGCGACGCGCGCTGCCACTTCGGCCGCAGCTGGGGCATCGATCGTGGCAGTGGGCAGGTCTGGGTCAACCACGGCTGCAGGGCGGAGTTCGTGATCTATTGAGGGTGGAAGGGGCAAGGGGCAGGGGGAGTCGACTCGCGCCCGAAAGGGTGCCCGGGCGAGATCCTCCTCAATCCCTGGCAAGGCTGCAGATGGTGGCCCCTGCCCCCTTCCCCTTGCCCCCGCACCTTGCTGCCAGCCGAACACGAATCGCCTCAAGCTTGCAAGCGCTCGATCGCTCGGTTATAAAGCGCGGCTCCCTCCGGCACCGCCGGGGTTCCAGCTCAACTTGGACGAGGTGAACCATGGCGCGCATTTGTGCAGTGACCGGGAAGCGCCCCCTGACCGGCAACAACGTGTCGCACGCGAACAACAAGACGCGGCGTCGCTATCTGCCGAACCTTCAGTGGCATCGTTTCTGGGTGGCAAGCGAGAAGCGCTTCGTCCGCCTGCGCCTGTCGATGGCGGCCCTGCGTACGATCGACAAGAACGGCATTGAATCCGTGATCGCGGACCTGCGCGCTCGCGGCGAGAAGATCTGAGGAGGACCCGGACATGCGCGACAAGATCAAGCTGGTGTCGACGGCCAACACGGGTCACTTCTACACCACGACGAAGAACAAGAAGACGACGCCCAACAAGCTCGAGTTCTCCAAGTACGACCCGGTTGCCCGCAAGCACGTGGTCTACAAGGAAGCGAAGATCAAGTAAGAGTCCTCGCACGCCCTGCAGAGAAGGACAAAAGGACCCGCCGCAAGGCGGGTCTTTCTTTTGGCTTCGTTGCGATGCTCTTGTGGGTCCGGATTCATCCGGACGCTATTCCGATCCCTCCGCCAGCTTGCGGCCGTGCCGCGGGCCTCTGATTCGCGCCATAAGGGCGCTCCCACTTCCACTGTGCGAGCTCTTCCCCAGCCCCCAGCCCCCAGCCCCCAGCCCCGCTCTTCTTCGCGCCCTTTGCGTCCTTTGCGGACTAAGCTCTTCCAATCCCCAAAGACCCGAACACCATGAAACCAGCCGTCGTCCTGCTCTCCGGTGGCCTCGATTCCGCGACTGTCCTGGCAATGGCGCGGGCAGCCGGCCATGCCTGCCATGCCCTCAGTGTCGACTACGGCCAGCGGCATCGCGCCGAGCTGGACGCGGCGCGGCGGCTGGCGTGTGAACTGGGTGCCGTCGAACACCGCGTGATCCCGCTCGATCTGCGCGCGATCGGCGGCTCGGCGCTGACCGACGACGCGATCGCGGTGCCGGAATCACCCACCACCGGCATCCCGGTGACCTACGTGCCGGCCCGCAACACGCTGCTGCTGGCGCTCGCGCTCGGTTATGCCGAGGTCATCGGCGCTGCCGACATCCACATCGGCGTCAATGCCGTCGACTACTCCGGCTACCCGGATTGCCGCCCCGAGTTCATCGCCGCCTTTCAGGCGATGGCGCGGCTGGCCACCAGGGCCGGCGTCGAGGGCGCGGCGATCACCATCCACGCGCCGATCATCGGCATGGGCAAGGGCGAGATCATCCGCGCCGGGACCGCGCTCGGCGTCGACTACGGCCTGACCGTGTCCTGCTACCAGGCCGACGCGCTCGGCCAGGCCTGCGGTCGTTGCGACTCCTGCCGGCTCCGCCGTGAGGGTTTCGCCGCCGCCGGCCTGCCCGATCCCACGCGCTATCAGGTGTAGCCGATCCACACGGCCAGCACGACCACCAGCGCCGACAAGCCCAGCATCAGCGCCATCCAGCGCCAGAAAAAGCGCGCCCAGGTCAGCCAGTCGATCCGCGCGGCGCCGAGCACGCCCATCAGCACGGCCGAGGTCGGGATGATCAGGTTGGTCAAGCCGTCCCCGAGCTGGAAGGCCAGCACCGAGACCTGGCGCGTGACCCCGAGCAGATCACCGAGCGGCGCCATGATCGGCATGGTCAGCGCTGCCTGGCCGGAGCCCGAAGGCACCAGCACATTGATCGCCGACTGCAGCGCCAGCATCAGCGGGGCGGCGACGCTGGCGGGCAGTCCGTCGAGCGCGTGGGCCAGATGGTACAGCAGCGTGTTGAGCACCGAGCCCTGGCTCGGATCGCTGCCGCCGAGCAGCAGCAACAGGCCCTTGGCGAGGGCAACGATCAGCACCACTGGCAACATCTGCGCTGCACCTTCGTGGAAGCCGCGGGTCAGTTCGTTGGCATCCAGCCCGGGACGGCGCCCCAGCCAGGCGATGAAGCCGGCGACGAGGCCCATCGTGAAGAACTGCGCGGCCAGCTCGGGCAGGTAGTAAGCGCGCTGGGTGACGCCCCAGATCACCCAGGCCATCGTTGCCACCAGCACTGCCAGCACGCCGAGATCGGCGCGCGTCGCCCGCGCGATGCCGAGATCGGTGCTGGCGTCCCCCGCGAGGGCGATGGCCGGCCGCCGCGTGCGGAGGGCATGACGCAGGGCCAGCACTGCGAACAGCGTCGTGAACGCAGCCCAGAGTGAAATGCGGAAAGCCGCCCCCGAGACCGGCGGCAGGCCGGCGATGCCCTGCGCGACGATCACGCTGAAGGGATTCATCCAGCTCGTCGCGAAGCCGACCTGGGTGGCGACGTAGGTGCACAGCACCACGGTGATCGCGTTGAGACCGAGGCGCGCGAACACCGGCACCAACAGCAGCACGAAGGGGATGGTCTCCTCACCCATGCCGAAGATCGCCCCGCCCAGCGAGAACAGCACGAAGAGCCCGGGCACCAGGATGTGGACGCGGTCGCCATAGCGGACCACGAAGGCGCCGAGCGTGCGGTCGATCGCACCGGTCCGCATCAGCACCCCGAAACTGCCGCCGAGCACCAGCAGGAAGGCGACCAGGCCGACCGCCGAGCCAAACTTGTCGCCGGCCACGAGCCCTTCGAAGGGCAGGTTCAACAAGCCCAGCCCGCCGCCCTCGGCAAAGACCGGAACGGCTTGCGGATCGCCGGTACGCTCGTAACTGGCCAGCGCGACCGTGACCTGGCGGCTGCCCTCGGCGCGTGCCACATCGGCGAACCTGCCCGGCGCGACGAAAGCCACCAGCAAGGCCACCAGCAAGGCCACGGCGCCGAGGATCAACAGCGTGTCGGGGGCACGGCTGGGGCGGGAATCGGTCATGGTCGTGCTCGCTCCGGTCCAGGGACTGGAGGCTCGACGATTGCGCGCGTCAGGTCAAAGGGCGCTGTGGCGTCCCGCAGCGGGCTCCGCGCCCGTTATCCTGCGCCGGGGCAAGCAAAGGACGGCGGAGCCATGATCGAGCTGGTGGGTTTCGATGCCGACGACACGCTCTGGCACAGCCAGAACCACTTCGACGCCGCACAGGCCGAGTTCGAGGCCATCCTCGGCCGTTACCTCGATCTCTCCGACCGTCAGGCCCACGACCGGCTGGCGGCGGTCGAGCGCGCCAACGTGCGGTTGTTCGGCTACGGTGCCAAGGGCATGACGCTGTCGATGATCGAGACCGCCATCGAACTGAGCGAAGGCCGCATCACGGGCCAGGACATCGGACGCATCGTCGATCTCGGCAAGGCCGTGCTCGAACACAAGGTCGAGGTGATGCCCGGTGCGCGCGAAGCCGTGGGTGCGGTCGCCGCGCGCCACGGGGTGGTCCTGATCACCAAGGGCGACCTCTTCCACCAGGAACGCAAGGTCGCCGAGTCCGGCCTCGCCGGCCTGTTCCATCGCATCGAGATCGTCAGCGAAAAGGACATGCCGACCTACCGCCGCGTGTTGGCCGAGTTCAACCTGCCGCCCGAGCGCTTCGCGATGGTCGGCAATTCGCTGCGCTCGGACATCGAGCCGGTGCTCGCGATCGGTGGCTCGGCGGTGCACATCCCCTACGCCAGCACCTGGGTGCTCGAGGCCGAGCACAAGGTTGACCTGGAATCGAAGCGATTGCTCACCGTGGATGCGCTGGCTGCGGTTCCGGAGGCCATCGCGCTGCTGGCCGAGCGCGCGATCGGCGAACCGGCGTGAGGTTCTTCATCCTCGTCTTCGGCCTGGTCGGCCTGGCGATGGGCGCAGCCGCCGGCTGGGCCCTGTGGGACACGCTGAGCTTCCGCGCCGGCGCCTTGCGCGCCGAGGGTGTCGTCGTCGATGCAGCCAACACGGCCACCGTACGCTACACGGTGCCGGGTCCCGAGGGCGGCGTTGCCGCCGTGCACGAGATCCGCTCGCGCATCTCGTCCAATCCGCCGGCCTTCGAGTCCGGCGAGCGCGTCACGGTCTACTATCGCCCGGAGAACCCCGCCGAGGCCCGCATCGGTGCCTTTCTCGAGCAGTGGTTCCTGCCGACCTTGTTCGGCAGCTTCGGCCTGGTCTTTGGCGGTGTCGCGCTGGGATTCGCCATCGCGCAGATCCGCAAGCGCCGGATGTGGCGCTGGCTCGAAGAGAACGGCATGCCGGTCGAGGCCGATTTCATCGAGGTCGGCAAGGATTACTCGCTCAAGGTCAACGGCCGCTCGCCGTGGGTGCTGCGCGCGCAGTGGCAACATCCGCTGACGCAGGAAGTCCATGTCTTCGAGAGCGAGCACATCTGGTTCGATCCGACCCCGTTCACGGGCGACCGCCGCACGTTGACCGTGCGCGTGGATGCCGACGACCCCAAGCGTCACCGCATCGACCTCGGCTTCCTGCCGAAGAAGGCCTGAAGCGCTATAAGTCGCCGGAAATGCTCCGGCGGCCGGACGAGGGGCCCGGCGCCGCGGTCGGTGGTCGCACGCTCGCGTCAGTGGATCCGGGGGAGGAGGGATCAGCACCATGACTCGACGATTCCCGGGCGCCCTCGGCGCCTGGTTGTGGTCCGCGCCGGGGCGCGCCCGCGCGAGGTTGGCGGCGCTGGCGCGACGGTCCCGGGCAGCGCCGGGAAGGACGGGACTCGGCCTCTTCCTGGGCATGAGCGTGGCCCTCGCGCTGGCGCAAGCGCTCGCCAGGCGCGTGCCTTTCGGCGGGAGCGGACGTCTGGACGACCTGCTGGTGGCATGGCTGCACGTGGCTCTCGTCGCCTTCCTCGCCGGTGCCTATCTCGCGGTCGTACGGCGTGCCGAAGCCTCGTATGCGCAACTGCGCCCGATGGCGTCGAAGACCGCCGGCGTCTGCTGCCTGCCGCCCTACGGCCCGGCACCACGGGCCTGGTACTTCTGGCTGCTGGCCGGCTTGTGTTTCGCCATCGCGGGCCCTGAGCTGACCGAGCCCGGCCGAGTCGCCAATCCACTGCAGTGGTGGTGGCCGCCGGATTGGGCGCCGGAGACGGTCTGGCACCGTCTGCTCGGCCTGATCGTCGGCGGTGGCCTCGGACTGTTCGGCTTCGCCATCGTCCACGTGTCGAGCCAGCTCGGTACCCTCGCGGCCAGTCTTCGCGAGATCGATCTCTTCACCGCGTCCAGCGTCCGTCCCTTTCTGGAGCAGAGCCTGACCAACGGCTTGTTGGTGGCCGGACTGCTTTCCCTGCTCGGGCTCTTCGCCTTCGACCAGGGGGTCAGCCCGATGCTGATGGCCGCGGCGGCCTTTGCGCTGTCGCTGGTGGCGGTGTCGGTCCTGCTGCCGCTGGCCGGGGTTCGCCGCCGCATCCGCCAGGAGAAGCAGAGCGAACTGGCCTGGATCGACGTCGAACTGGCCCGCGAACGCCTGCACCTGCATCAGGCGACACCCGGACACGGGGGACGCCTGGCGGACCTGCTGGCGCATCGTGCCGCCGTGACCGCCGTCCGCGAATGGCCCTTCGACAATCCGGCCACGCGGACGCTCGCCTTGTACTTCCTGCTGCCCGTCGCCTCCTGGTTTGCCGGCGCGGTGATCGGTGCGATCGTCGAGCGCTGGCTGGCACCGGCCCTGGGCTGATCCGGCCACCGGACCTCCGGCACGGGCAAGGCTCGCCCGATCGACTACAGTACGCATGTCGTCCCCGAGCGGAGCACGCCATGAGCACCCGTATCGACCCCGATGGACTCCGCCTGCCGATCAAGCTCGACAGCGCCAGCAATGGCGAGTTCGAGCCCGTGCCGCTCGAGTCCCAACACCGCCACGCCAATCGCCTGGCATTGGAGCAGGCGAGCGCAAATGCGCGGCGCCTGGGCCGTTCGCGGCGCGATTTCCTGGTCTCGGCCTGCGGTGCGGCCTCCACGCTGCTGGCGATGAACCAGGCCTATGCGCTGGCCGGCCAGCGCGGCGGCTTCTACGCGATCCCGCGCGAGGCTGCGCTCGACGGTGCCGCGGCGGCGGCCGCGATCGAGGGCCAGGAGTTCATCTTCGACGTGCAGGGCCATTTCGTGAACCCGACCGGGGCCTGGCTGAAGACCTTGCCGCCGGGCGCACGTCCCCTGCGCTTCACCGAGACCGGCAGTTGCGCTGCCGCTGCGCTTCCGGGGCCACTCGACCACCTGCAGTGCCTGGGTCCCGATGCCTTCGTGCGCCACATCTTCATGGATTCGGACACCGATCTCACGGTACTGAGCTTCGTGCCCTCGACCCGCGCCGGCGAGCCGCTGACCATCGAGGAGGCGGCGGCGACCGCGGCGATCGTCGAGCGCCTGCAGGGCACGCACCGGCTGTACCTGCACGGGCGGGTCAACCCGAACCAGGACGGCGATGTCGAGGACATGGAACGGCTCGCAAAGGACTTCCGCATCGCCGCCTGGAAGACCTACACGCAGTGGGGCCCGGGCGGCGCCGCGGGTTTCTTCCTCGACGACGAGCCGGGCCTGAAGATGATCGCCGAGGCGCGTCGACTGGGCGTGCGCAACATCGCGGTGCACAAGGGTCTGCCCTTCGGGCCGAACTCCTACGAGCACTCGACCTGCGTCGATGTCGGTCGCGCCGCGAAGGCGAATCCGGACATCAATTTCCTGATCTACCACTCGGGCTACGTCACCGGAAAACCCGAGGGTCCCTTTGATCCCGAGCGGATCGACGGTATCGATGCGCTGATCAGTTCGGTGAAGAAGGCCGGCAATCCATCCAACGTCTATGCCGAACTCGGCTCGACCTGGCGTTTCCTGATGCGCAACGCCGACGAGGCCGCGCATGCGCTCGGCAAGCTGCTGGTTCACCTCGGTCCCGAGCAGATCCTCTGGGGCACCGATTCGATCTGGTATGGGTCGCCGCAGGACCAGATCCAGGCCTTCCGCAGCTTCCAGATCAGCCCCGAGTTCCGCGAGCGCTACGGCTACCCCGAGATCACGCCGGAGATCCGCGCCAAGGTCTTCGGCCTGAATGCGCTGAAGATCTACCCGGTGCCGGAAGAGGTGCTCGCCAAGCACCTGGGCAGCGACGCCGTCGCCCGCGCCCGCGAGAACTACCGCAATCGGCCCGATCCGGAATTCCTGACCTACGGGCCGAAGACCCGCCGCGAGTTCCTCAACTTCAAGGCCTGGGGTGGGTGAACACCAACGGGGTCATTCCGCGCCACCGTCGGAGCAAGTGTGGGAGCGCCCTTGGGGCGCGATTTCGAGGCCGGATCATCGCGCGTCAAGCGCGCTCCCACATCGGGTCTGCTCAGAACCCCAGCGGAATTCCGAAGGTGAAGAAGGCGATCAGCAGCGCGCTCCAGCACACCAGGAAGGCCGCCGAGTAGGGCACCATCATCAGGATCAGCTCGCCGAAGCTCATGTCGGGCCGGTATCGGCGCATGAAGGCGAGGATGATGCCGGCGTAGGACATCATCGGCGTGATGATGTTGGTCGAGGAATCGGCGACGCGGTAGGCCGCGGCCACCAGGTCCGGTGTCATCTGCGGATTGACCTGGTACAGCATCGGCACGAACAGCGGCCCGAGCAGCAGCCACTTCGAGTTGAGCCCGCCGACGAAGAGGTTGATCACGGCCGTGGTCAGCACGAATCCGAGCAGCAGCAGGATCGGCAGGTCGGCGACGCCGATCGACAGCAGCGCCTGCGCGCCGAGGTAGGTGATGTAGGCGCCCAGGCCCGAGTAGGTCAGCAGCGCCAGGAAGTTGTAGGAAAAAAAGGTCAGCACCAGGATGTAGCCGGCCGCGCCCATCTGCTTGCTCATCGCCTTGACCACATCGCCGGCGGCACGGAAGCGTCCGCTGGCGAAGCCGAAGGCGACGCCGACGATGACGAAGAACAGCGAGATCATCAGGATGATGTTGTTGACGAAGGGCATCACGCGCTGCCCCTGCGCGTTCTCGTAGGGCGCCAGCGGGCCGTAGGCGAAACCGGCGATCACCGCCAGCGCGACGATGGCACCGAAGGCCGACCACTTCAGGCCACGGCGCTCGCCCTCGTCGAGGTCGAACTGGCCGAGGTCCAGATCGGCGGGCACCTCGAAAGGCACACGGGCCAGCTTCGGCGCGACGAAACGCTTCGTGACCCAGGCACCGACCAGCGCCAGCAGCACCGTCGAGGCGACCATGAAGTAGTAGTTCATCGTCGCCGGATTGAGCGCCACCCCGTGCGCGTCGACAAAGGGCACGCCCTGCGACTCGGCGAAGATCTTGGCGTTCATGCCGACGATCACGTCCACCGGCGTGGCCGGCACCAGGTTGGCCGAAAATCCGGCCGACACGCCGGCGAAGGCTGCGGCCATGCCGATCAGCGGGTTCTGCTTCAGTGCCGCGTAGAGCAGGCCGGCGAGCGGGATCAGGATCAGGTAGCCGGCGTCGGTGGCCAGCGAGCTCATGATGCCGAGGAAGACCAGCATCAGCGGCATGTGCTTCAGCGGCACATGGCGCCCGGCCTTCTTGATCAGCGCACCGAGCAGGCCCGCGTGCTCGGCCACCCCGATCGACAGCGTCACCACCAGGATCACGCCGAGCACGCCGTTGCCGAAAGCCAGCCAGTTGGTGACCAGCGCGTTGTCGAAGATCCAGCGGATGTGCTCGGTCTCGAGGATCGGCTTGATGGTCTGCGTGACCGCAGCCCCGCCCGCGCCAGGCGTCTGGAACTGGTGTCCGCCCAGCAAGGCTGCCGCAATCAGCGTCAGCACATACATGCCGGCGAAGAGCAACACCGGGTCCGGAATCATCCGGCCGAGGCGTTCGATGCGGGAGGAGAAATCCGGGCGGTGGCTGGCTTCGCTCATCGGCAGGCTCGGCGACGGGAGAGCCCGGCTTCTCCCATTCCGAATGTGCAGGGGATGTCGAGACTCACCTCGCCCTGACCGCGGTCAAGCCCGGCCAGCGCCATCGGACCGATGATCGGAACTCCACGCATGCGAGCGGAGTTGCCATGAAGACCTTCAGGCTGCCCACGATCCTCACCCTGTCGCTGCTCGCAGCGCCCACACTGCTGCACGCCAGCGACTGTTCCTTGCCACCCGAGATCAAGGTCGGCGACCAAGCCTATTTCCACTATGCATCGGCCAGCAACGGCGTACTTCGCGGCAAGCTGGTGCAGGTCGACGCGCGCACCTGCTGGGCGAAGATCTTCGTCGCCTCGGGTGCCGGAGAGGTCTGGATCAACCTGCGCCTGCTCGAATATGTGGAGAAGGAAAAGCGCAAGGACTGAAGTCCCCGGCGCCGGTACGGCAGCGAGTGACTGCACGCAGAGCAATGATTGCGCATAAGCTAAATTAGACTATGCTTAATCATATGCGTCGAACCGGAGTCACTCATGCTGAATGCCTTGCCATCGGCCTTGCTCGTCCTCGCCCTGGCGGCTGCCCCGTCGCCCGAAACCGCCGACCCACGGGCGCCCGTGCTCATGACACCCGCCCAGCAGGCCGAATTGCGCGCCGAGATGCGGCGTCATCTGGAAACGGTGCAGGCCGTGCTGGCGGCCCTGGCCGCCGATGACATCGAGGCAGCCGGGGAAGCGGCAACCAGGATCGGCCCGGGCGGCGGTGGCGCGGGTCACGGCCAGGGTCAGGGCCAGGGCCGCGGCCAAGGTGGCGGCCCACGGCACGGCTTTCGCCAGGCCCTGCCCGAGGCCTGGTTCGTCCACGCGCGCCCGATGCACCAGCAATTCCGGCGCATCGCCGACGAAGCCCGTGGCGAGGGGGACCGTGACCGCATGCTGGGCGCGCTCGCCGAGGCGACCGCCCACTGCAACGCCTGCCACGCCAGCTTCCGGCTGGCCGATTGAATCAGGCCGGAAGCAGCAGCCAGAAGGCGCTGCCGCCGCCGCTGCGTGGCCGGTAGCCCAGTTTCCAGCCATGGGTCTGCGCGAGCTGGCGGGCGATTGCCAGGCCCAGCCCGCTGCCCCCGGTGCTGCGCTGGCGCGCCGGATCCAGGCGCCGGAAGGGTCGGAACACGGCTTCGCGATGCGCGCGGGGTATGCCGGCGCCACGATCGCGCACCCCGATGCAATAGCAGCCGCGCAGCCGGCGCAGCACCAGCGTGACCTCGTCGCTGCCATGGATCACCGCGTTGTCGAGCAGGTTGCCGATGACGCGACGCAAGGCAGTTTCGGGGAGCTGTACATGGCAGCGACCGGTACGCCGTTCGAGCCTGACGCCGCCGGGACGCTGCGCCTCGGCGGCATCGACCAGCTCCTGCAGCAGTTCGCACAGGGCCAGCTCGCGTGGCGCCTCGCCCTGCTGCGCGCGGGTCAGGCTCATCTGTGCCTCGATCAGGCGCGTCATTTCGTCGATGTCCGCTTGCAGCCGCAGCCGGGTGTGCTCGTTGATGTCCGGCCCGAGCATGCCGACTGTCATGCTGAGGCGCGCCAGTGGGCTGCGCAGGTCGTGCGAGATTCCGGCCATCAGGGTCATCTGCGCCTCGCGCTGCTCGAGCAGACGTTCGGACAAGGCATCCATCGCCCGGGCGAGCGCATCGATCTCACGCACCCCGCTGATGGGCACCGGCAGGCCCGACTGCCCGGCGCCGATGGCACGCGCCATGGCGGCCAGCCGGACAACGGGACGGCTGAGGTGCCGGGCCAGCAATGCTGCCGTCAGCAGACTGGCCAGCAGCAGCGCCGCGCCCGCCCCGATCAGCGCGCGACGCGGGCGTGGCGTGATCCGCTGCTTGTCGAAGCTGTAGCGCAGCCAGCCCGCCGGCGTGCGGATCTCGGCATGAAAGCGCAATGCCGGTTCCTCGCCGATGCGCACTGCAGCCGGATCGCCGGTCCGGCGGATCAGTGCTTCGCGCAACAGGTTCAGGTAGGGGTGCGAGTGCGTCTCGGCAGCCAGGGGCGTGGTGACCGCGGCAAAATCAAGCTGATGCGTGGCCTGCAGCCGCTCGCCGAAGGCTTCCCGCGCCGCATCGTCGGCGTCCCGATGGTCCGCGCTGACTTGCAGCAGCAGCGCGGCGAAATCCTCGGCCGAGCGCGTGGCCAGTGGCTTCAACACGTACCACCAGCCGAGCGCGATCGCACAGGCCAATGCCAGCAGCAGGCCGGCCAACACCGAGCGCAGGACCGCGCGAAACAGGGGCGTACCCTTGCTCATGACGACCTCCCGTCACCGCGTGGCGAGAACAGGTAGCCCTCGCCCCAGACCGTGCGCACATAGACCGGTTGCTCGGGGACCGGCTCGATCTTGCGGCGCAGGCGGGTGACCCGCACATCGACGCTGCGGTCGAAGGGCGTGCGCTCGTAACCGCGCAGCAGGGACACCAGGTGGTCGCGGCTCAGCACCTGGTTGGGGTGTTCGAGGAAGATCCGCAGCAGGTGGTACTCGCCGGTGGTCAGCGGGATCTCCACGCCGTCACGGGTCAGCACATGGGCCAATCTGTCGAGGCGGTAGGGACCGAAAGACGCGCCCTCGGCGGGCACGGACGGCGGATGCTGGCGACGCAGCACCGCGCGCACCCGCGCCAGCAGTTCACGCGGCCCGAAAGGCTTGGGCAGGTAGTCGTCGGCGCCCACCTCGAGGCCGACGATGCGATCGACCTCGTCGCCACGCGCCGACACGATGATCACCGGCGGGCCGCCGTGCGCGCGCAGCTCGCGCAGCAGCGTCAGGCCGTCCTCGCCGGGCAGCATGAGGTCGAGCACGACAAGATCGGGCTGCTGGCATGCCATCGCCGCGCGCATCTGCGCGCCATCGCCGGCGCCCTCGGCCACGTAGCCATTGCCGGCCAGGTAGCCGCAGACCATCTCGCGCAGCGAGGCGTCGTCGTCCACCACCAGGATCCGTTGCGCCCTGTCCTCGGCCACCGTCCACCCTCCCGTCAGGGGCGATCTTAGTAAACCCTGTGGCGTATCCATTGATCAGAAACAAGCTGAAACACCTTGTTGCCGCCCGGAAGTGGAGGTGCAACCGCTCGCCCCCACGATGAATCCAGACCCAAAGACAAGGAGTACGGCAATGATGCGCAAGACATTGATGGCGCTGGCCCTGCTTGCGGGCTTCGGCGTGGCTGATGCCGCTGGTCCGCGTGGCGGTGGTGGTGGCGGTGCAGGTGGTGGTGGCACGACGACGCCGGTGCTCAGCATCGTCGAAGCCACCGATCTCACCTACATGCGGCAAGAGGAGAAGATGGCGCGCGATGTCTACCTGAGCATGTACGCGCTCTGGCAGGTGCCCACTTTCTCCAACATCGCCAGCTCCGAGCAGAGCCACATGGACGCGATCCTGAAGCTGCTGCAAAAGTACGGGCTGCCGGATCCCGCGGCGGGACTGGTGGTCGGAGAATTCCGCGACGGCGAGTTGCAGACGCTGTACGACCAGCTCGTGGCCACCGGATCGGACACGGAACTGGCGGGCCTGCAGGTCGGCGGCTTGATCGAGGAGGTCGACATGCTCGACATCGCCGATGCGATCCAGCGCTCGACCAAAGCCGATATCGACGAGGTCTACGGCAAACTCTTGTGCGGTTCGCGCAATCATCTGCGCGCGTTTGCCGCCCAGATCGAAGTGCGCACCGGAACGTCGTACGTCGCCCAGGTGATGGAGCAGGCGGCGGTGGACGCGATCGTCGACAGCCCGCGCGAGCGCTGCGACTGAGACGGCGGCACGCCCGAACGGACCGGGGCGCGGAGGCCCCCGGTCCGCTTTCGGCCGGCGCAAGGACGTAGACACCGCCAAGACCTGCGCCGGGCGCGCTTCGCCGATACTCGCGGGCTTTCCGGGCCCGGAGCCTCCCGATGAGCAGCAGCCCCCTGATGGATCGCCGCCACCTCGATTTCATGCTGCACGAGGTGCTCGCCATCGATTCGGTGCTCGCCTACCCGCGCTTCTCGGCACACACGCGCGAGACCTGCGATGCCGTGATCGAGCTGGCGCACAAGGTCGCCATGGAGACCTTCCTGCCCCACGCGCGCAAGTCGGATCTGAACGAGCCCGTGATGGTCGACGGCCAGGTCGTGCTGATCCCGGAAATCGGCGAGGCGGTCGCCGCCTACAACGCCGCCGGCTTCTGCGCGGCGCTGGCCGACGAGGCCGACGGCGGCATGCAGCTGCCCTTCGTCGTCGCCCAGGCCGCCGATGCGATGTTCTCGGCGGCCAATGCCGGCACCATCGCGTACCCGGCGCTGGCGCGCGCCGCGGCCAACCTGCTCGGCGTCTACGGCAGCGAGGACCAGAAGCGCCGCTACATGCGGCCCATCGTCGAGGGTCGCTGGTTCGGCACGATGTGCC
>JANJUH010000133.1 GCA_024710675.1 Lysobacterales bacterium | reverse complement strand
AGCCACCAGGCGGTGAGGCGGTTCATGCGTGCGTCCTCGCGGGGCGGAAGAGCTGATTTGGTCCGCAAAGGACGCCAAGGACGCCAAGAAAAGCAAAGAGATGACATGGGGAAAGATGAGGACCGAGGTGATCTGCCGTCGAACTCACGATCTGCTTCCTTTGCGTTCTTAGCGTCCTTTGCGGACTGCTCTTCGCTTTCAATGCCGCCCCATCCTCACGGCCGCCACGGGAAGCGCGAGAAATCGGGCGCGCGCTTTTCGAGGTAGGCATCGCGGCCCTCCTGCGCCTCCTCGCTCATGTAGAAGAGCTGGGTCGCGTGGCCGGCGAGCTCCTGGATGCCGGCCTGGCCGTCGAGTTCGGCGTTGAAGGCAGCCTTCAGGCAGCGGATCGCCATCGGGCTCATCTCCAGCACGCGGCGGGCCCAGGCGAGCGCGGTGTCCTGCAGATCGGCGACCGGCACGACGGCGTTGACCAGGCCCATCTCGAGCGCCTCGCGGGCGTCGTACTGGCGGCACAGGAACCAGATCTCGCGCGCCTTCTTCTGGCCTACGATGCGCGCGAGATACGAGGCACCGAAGCCGCCGTCGAAGGAGCCGACGCGCGGGCCGGTCTGGCCGAAGCGCGCGTTGTCGGCGGCGATGGTCAAATCGCAGACCACGTGCAGCACATGGCCGCCGCCGATCGCGTAGCCGGCGACGGCGGCGATCACCACCTTGGGCAGCGAGCGGATCTGCTTCTGCAAATCGAGCACGTTCAGGCGCGGCACGCCGTCCTCGCCGACATAACCCTCGTCGCCACGCACGCGCTGGTCGCCGCCCGAGCAGAAGGCCAGTTCACCCTCACCGGTCAGGATCACCGCACCGATGCGCGCGTCCTCGCGGGCGCGGGCAAAGGCGTCCTGCAGCTCGAACAGCGTCTTCGGACGAAAGGCGTTGCGCACCTCGGGCCGGCAGATCGTGATCCGCGCGACGCCGCCCGAACGCTCGTAGCGGATGTCCTCGTAAACGCGGATGGGTTGCCAGTCGGCGGAGGATGCGCTGGATTCGGTCATGGGTGTTTCTCCGTTGAACTGGGCGCAGAGTCTGCCAGCGCGGCGGCCCGAGTGAGGAAGTCGCGGATCGGCGCGGCACAGGCCGCCGGCTGCTCGCTGTGCACCGCGTGACCGGCACCGGCGACGAGCGCCAGTTCGGCCTGCGGGATCGCCGTCGCCAGCGCGCGGGCGTGGGCGACGAAAGGGGCATCGAGGGCGCCGGCGATCATCAGGACCGGCATCGCCAGCTCGCCAAGCCGATCGTGCAGCGCTGGCTGCGCAGCCGGCCCGAGGGCGCGCAGCGCGGCGGCGATGGTGGCCGGATCGTGGCGCGCCCGCGCCGCCCGCTCGGCCGCCAGCCGCTCCGAACCCAGCTGCGCGAGCGTCGCGAACAGCGGTTGTGCCAGCCACTCGGCGGCAAAACTCGCCATGCCGATCGCCTCGATGCGCGCAGCGAGCGCGGCGTCGGCCGACAGGCGCGTGGCGCGCTCGGCCGGATCGGCGATGCCGGCTCGACCTGCGATCAGCACCAGCGAGCGCACGCGCGCCGGATGACGCAGCGCGAAGGCCAGCGCGATCCGCGCGCCCATCGAGTAGCCGAGCCAGTGGGCGCTGGCGTGGCCCGCCGCGTCCAGCGTCGCGGCAAGATCGTCGAGGCAGGCGTTGAACCCATCGACAGCCGCCACGCGATCGGCAGCGCGGCCGTGGCCGGGCAAGTCCGGCGCGATCGTTTCGTACCCGCTGCCGAGCGCAGCGACGAACCCGTCCATCGCCGCGCCGTCGCCGAGGAAGCCGTGCAGCAGCACCAGCGGCTGGCCGGCGCCCTGCGTCCGGTAGGGCAGCGCGCTCACGAGGCCGTCAGCGCGTGTCCGACCGCCGCCACCAGCCGCTGGCGCAGCGCGGTGTTGGCCGCGCGATCGACGACGACCTCGATCAGGTGCAGCCCGCCACCGAGTGCTTTCCCCAGCGCGGCCCGGAAGCCCGGTTCGTCAAGGACGCGCACGCCATTCCAGCCGAGCCCACCGGCGAGCGCCGCGAGATCCATGCCATGCGGCAGCGCGTACAGCGCCTCGAAGTCGGCGCGCGGGATCGCCTGCGCCACCGGCAGGTGCTCGAAGATGCCGCCGCCGTCGTCGTTCAGGCAGACGATCGTCAGGTCCGCACCGGCCAGACGCGCGGCGAGCAGGCCGGCGACGTCATGCAGCAGCGTGATGTCGCCGCAGTAGAGCACCACCGGCCCGCGATGGGCGGTCGCGGCGCCCAGGGCCACCGAGACCAGTCCGTCGATTCCGTTGACGCCGCGCTGGCCGAGCACCTGGAGTGCGGCCGCGCGCTGGCCGCCGTAGGCATCGAGATCGCGGATCGGCATGCTGTTGCCGACCAGCAGCAGGGCGTCCTCGGGCAGCGCCTGCCACAAGGCGCGGGTGAGCTGTGGTGCACCGAAGAGCGATTCGCCCGCCAGTGCCTGCTCCAGCGCCGCGCGCGTGGCCGCCTGGCAGTGATGCCAGTCTTCGAGCCAGTCGGGTGCAGCCGGGATCAGGACTTCCGCCGCGCTGGCGCAGAAGCTGGCCAGCGACATCCGCAACACCCGCTCGGCGCGGTGCGTGGGATCGCGCCAGGCGCCGGCCGGATCGAGCAACCACAGGCGGGCCGCGTCATGGCGCACCAGCCACTGCGCGAGCGCCTTGCTGGTCGGCAGGCCACCCAGGCGCACCACCAGCTCCGGCGCCAGGCTGGCCGCGCAGGCCTCGGCGCGCAGGAGCAGGTCGGCGTGCTCGATCAGCACGCCGGCGAGAGCCGGATCGCCGCGCAGTCCGGAAGCGGGATCGGCGATCACCGGCCAGCCGAGCGTGTGGGCCGCGTCGGCGAGTGCGGCGGCCAGGCCGGGCTCGGCGCTGTCGGGGCCAAGCAACAGCACACCACGCCCGACGGCGGCCAGCTCGCGCGTCAGGACGGCATCGGCGGTGCCGATGGCGTGCCGGTTCTCGCGCAGCTCATGCGACTTGCACGGCGCAGCCGGGGGAATGCCGGGAGACGTCGGAGCCCGCGGCAGCAGCGGCTCGCGAAACGGCAGGTTCAGGTGCACCGGCCCGGGCGCCGGACCCAGCGCCTCGGCCAGCGCGCGACGCGCCAGCGCGGCGGCGTACGCGCATTCGCCGACCGGCCCGGTCGGCGCAGGCGCTTCCTCGCACCAGCGGGTAAAGCCCTGGTACAGCGCGCGCTGCTCCATCGTCTGTGCCGCGCCCCAGGCACGCTGTTCGGGCGGGCGATCGGCGGTCAGCACGATCAGCGGCACGCGTGCGTGGTGGGCCTCGGCGATGGCCGGCAGGAAGTG
>JANJUH010000118.1 GCA_024710675.1 Lysobacterales bacterium | reverse complement strand
GCCGGAGAGCGTGCACGCGCTCGACTTGGGCAGGCTCAAGGCCCCCGGGATCACCTTCTGGACCGCCTGGGAGGACGGCTTGCTGATGGGCTGCGGCGCGCTGAAGGAGCTGGATTCCTTGCACGGCGAAATCAAGTCGATGCGCACGCCGCAGGCCCGTCGAGGCCGCGGCGCCGGGCGCGCCCTCCTCGAACACATCATCGCGACGGCCCGCAACCGTGGCTATCGACGCCTGAGCCTGGAGACCGGCACGCAGGCCGGCTTCGCAACGGCCCGCTGCCTTTACGAGCGTGCTGGATTCACCTACTGCGGCCCGTTCGGCGACTACCGGGAAGATCCGCACAGCGCTTTCATGCAACTCGACCTGGATGCACGCTGAGGAAGCATCGAAAGGGCACGGCCATCCACCCGGGGCGAGCGTTGCCCGAGCAGCCGTTGGGCATCCCGAGGCCGATGGGACGACCGAACGAAACACCGCCTTCCACCTGTTCTGCGGACCAGGATCTTGACCACTCGACCTCGGTCCGTGAGGACACGCTGTCCGTACGGACTCCCGGTCGCATCAGGCGCGAAGGGACAGCGGCGTCCGCCATCCGTCACGCGATCCGAGATCAGCAGGCAGTGGCCTCACCGAGCCAGTCCGCCAACGACGAAGGGCCCGGTTGCCCGGGCCCCCTTCCATCACGGCATCATCCCGCGACTCAGAAACTGACGCGCGGACCGATGAACAGCGCGTTGCCGTCGCCGTTGAAGTTGAGGTCGGCGGCGAGGCCCCAGGTCTGGTTGAACTTGTACTGGCCGCCGATGACGCCGGAGGTGTCGTCATCGTCGAACTTGGTGTAGCGCAGGCCGGCATAGCCCTCGAAGTTGTCGCTGAGCGCGCCACGGACGCCAACCTCGGCGCTCCAGCCGTTGTCGTCGAAAAAGTCGGTGTCGATCTTCTCGTAGGCAAAGCGCGCATACAGGTCGGCGCTGCCGCCCATGTTGTGGTTGTAGCCAAGGCCGAGGCGCCAGGAATCGAGATCGAAGCCGGACACGTCCACCGCCTCGTAGGCACCAAAGACGTGGAAGTTCTCGTTCAGCGCGCCGGAACCGCGAATCGCGAAACCGTTCTCGCTGCCGACGTTGTCGGGGTCGACACGCAGGTAACCCGCTTCGAGGTAGGAGTAGCTCAGCTCGGCGGCCGGCGCGGCAAAGGGCGAAGCCAGGGCCAGCGCGAGCAGCAGTGCGGACTTCTTCATGCAAATCTCCAGGGCAATACGTGTGGCGCCGGATCGGCGCGATCGGGAGCATTCGGTTTCCTTGCTTAACGATCCAGGAACTGAAGCCCCTGGGTTTCCCTCCCAGCATCGCCTGGGAGGGCATCGGTTCAGCGATGCGGCCACCACCGACGGACACGCCCGCGAAGCGGGACCGGTGGGCGCCGTTGCCGGTCAGGTCGAGCCCATCATCGGCCGCCTCCTGCGTCACCGACGGTGCGGTTCGCTACGCTCACCGGCACCCTACGCTCACCGGCACCCTACGCTCGGTCATGGACTTCGGGGGCGAGCACGCGCTCTCAGAATCGCCACTCTGCGCCGAGATTGAAGGCTCCGGAGCCCGCCGCGGCCAGATCGAAGTACTCGTATCCCGCGCGCAGGGCGAAGTGCTCGGTGTACTGAAGGCGCAAGCCCGCCTCGGCGCTGAAGCCGTCGTCGGTTTCGTCGTAGCGAACGCCAACACCGGAGCCCAGGCCGCGCACGACGCCATCGCTGTCCAGCCAGGTCCAGCCCACGGCCACGAAGGGCTGCCAGCGCTCGGTACCGGCGCGCCAGGCCAGGCGCACCGACCAGGCATCGCTGGACACCTTGCGCTGCACCGGGATGTCGGGCGTGCAGGGCTGGTCGCAGGGCCTGAAGCTGCCGTCGGCTTCGCCGAAGTCGTGGTAACTGCCTTCGATGGCCCAGGACTCGTGGAACTGCCAGCCGGCCAGGATGCGCCAGCTCGGCTCGGTGTCGAGTTCCCCGATCACCCGCGACGGCGAGTCCTCGATCACCGCCTCGCCGATCTGGGCACCGAGGTAGAAGTCCTGCGCAGGCGCGCCGGTCGTGAGGAGCAAAAGGCCACTGGCCAGCAGGCCACGGTTCGGATGCATGCGATCTCGCCTTTCGGGGGTGGGGTCCGGGCTCGTCGTGGCCGGCATCAGGGTGGACGCAGCCGGGTGCGGCGAGTTCCCGATGGGACTCGAGTCGCGATTGATGCCCGGCAGCCGTCACTCGACATCCCTTCGGCATGGACTTCCGGAGCGTGACTGACCCCTACGCTGCAAACTGAAGGCCGCGAACGAGCATTGACTCCCGTCAATAGTGGCAATCAGCAGCCGACTTAGCTTTTCCCCATCGGGATTAGCCCGGGGGGTATGGCCATGACATCCGACTTGTTGCGCTTCCTGCGGCTCGCAACCGCGCTCCTGATCCTCGCCACGAGCGCGGCTCACGCCGAACCGGTGTGGCGCGACAATTTTGCCGCCGGGCCACAGCAGCCATGGATCAGCGTGCGTGGCGACTGGACTGCTGCAGACGGAACGTACCAGGCGCAGCAGCCCGGCAACTCCCCGGTGACGGCGGCCATCCTGCCCTACGAACTGGCCGATTTCAGTTTCGAGGTCGATCTGCTGCAGCCCGCCGATGGTGGCCTGTGGGTCCGGGCCAATGCCGACGCGACCGCTGGCGTGATCCTGGTGATTTTCTCGGACCGGCTGTACTGGCACGTGATCTCGGATCCCGCCAGCGGTCCCTGGACTCCGCATGGCTTCGCGAACATAGTGCCCGCCCTGGGGAGCGGCACGACCCGGGTTCGCGTGACCGGGAACGGGCCGATCCTGCGTGCCTACTTGAACGACGACAGCGTCGCCATCAGCACGCTGGACCTGGACACGGTGACCGCCCCGCCCGGCAGCCAGTTCCTGAGCGGTCGCGTCGGCCTTTACGACAATGCCTCACCCGGCACCCGCTTCGACAACGTACGGCTCGAAGCCGGCACGCCGGTCGAAGTCTTTGCGATGGGTGATGCCGGCAATGGCTCGGTGCGCCTCTACCCGGTCGCTGCCGAGGGCGATGTGGCACCCGTCGCGGTCCTGGAAGGGGCCAGCACCGGTCTGACCGATGTGCGCAGCGTGGCCTTCGACAGCGACCATCTCTACGTGTCCAGCGGCAGCGGCCAGTGGATCCGCGCCTTTGCGATGGGCACACTCGGCAACCGGGCACCGCTCAGGATCATCGCCGGACCCAACACCCTGCTCGGTGGCGTCTATGGCCTCGAGCTGAGCGGCGGCGAACTGTATGCGTCGACCAACGCTGGTCCGGTGAGCGTGTTCGACCCGCTCGCCGACGGCGATGTCGCCCCGCTGCGCAGCCTGACCGAGATGACCGGCGCCTATGGCATCGATCGCGACGGCGCCGAACTCTTCATTGCGCGCCATTTCGCCGATGCGAGTTCGATCTATGCCTACGCCGGGACCGCCTCCGGCATGGATCCCCCGCTGCGCCACCTCAACGGCCCGAACACCCTGCTGGGCTGCTGCAACCTGGGCCTCGCGGCCACGCCATCGACCCTGCTCGTCAGTCAATACTTCGACGCCCGGATCCTCGCCTTTGCGCGCAACGCGAACGGAGATGCCGCGCCGCTGCGGGTGATCTCCGGCAACAACACCGGCATGGCCCTGCCGGTTGACATCGCCTTGCGCGGCAATGAGGTCTACGTGGCCAACAGCTCGCCGAAGAATGTGCTGGTCTTCCCTGCGGATGGCGACGGCAACATCGCCCCGAACCGCACGATCGGTGGGCCGAGCACCGGCATGGACGCTCCCTTCGCCATTGCCTTCGGGATCTACATGATTCCGGACACGCTGTTCGATGATGGCTTCGAGTAGCGCAATGGAGCGTGCGCGAGCGGCGCCCTGCTGAGGCGCGCTCCGCCAGTCGGAACGATGGCAGCTCAGCGCGCGATGCGCGCCGCCAGCGCGCGGGCCTCGCGCGCCTCCTCGAAGCCGGGATCGGCTTCGGCCCAGGCATCGAGCAGCGGCGGCAATTCGCGCTCGATGGTCTCACGATCGTTGCGCAGATCGGCCAGCCGGACGACGCGCCAGCGGGTCTCGGGACTGCCGGGGCGCGCGCGTTGCAGCGGCGTCAGCCAGCGCTCGGCGATCTCCGGCGCGCCGGCGTCGAGCGCGGCGTCGATGAGCTGGTACTGGCGTTCGGCCAGTGACTCGCGACTGCCAGCCGCCGCCCAGCGTCGGCTCTCGAGGACGAAGGCGGATCCGAGTGCGGCAATGGCGGCCTCGTCCGACTGTTGCCAGGCCACGGCGAGCGCCCGCTGGAAGTCGAACAGACCCGCCGGCAGCGCGGCACCGGTCGCGCGCCAGGCCGCTTCGGCGCGCTCGATCGCCGACAGGGCGGCGGGGCCATCCCGCAGGGTCAGCGCGATGATCAGGTCCACATTGGCGGTGGCGTAGTCCGCGAGCTGCGGGCCGGCGGCTTCGAGCTGGCGCATCGCCCACTCACGGGCAGCCTCAGGACCGCTCGCGAGTGCGCGCAAGCCGACTTGCCGGCCGAGGATCGTTTGCACGTAGACCGTCGGCGCCATTCGGGCGCGCTCGATCGCCGCCAGTTCGTCCGCCACCGCGAGCGCTGCGGAAAGACGCCCCAGTCGGGTCAGGACGTCCTGCTCGATCTGCAGCACATTGCCCAGGCGCACGGGATCCGCGGCCGCCTGCGAGCGGAGGCTCGCCAGCTGCGCGAGGGTCGAAGCCACATCCCCGATCCGCATGGCCTGCTGCGCCCGGAACAACGCTGCCGACTGCAGATCCGGTCGACGCAGGGCAACTTCGTCAAGCAGCCGCGACGCCTCGTCGAGGCGTCCGCCCGCATTGGCGATGTCCACTGCCAGCAGCAGGGTCCCCGCGTCGACGGGATCACGCTCACGCGCCAGGTCGACCAGATCGTCAGCCTCGTCCAGGCGCTCCATCTGCAGGTAGGAGCGCGCCAGGGCGGCGATTTCGCTGGCCGAACCACCGTCGATCGTAGCGGCCCGCAGCGCCTCCCAGGACGCCTCATCCGTTGGATCGTCCTGCAAGCCCAGGCGCGCCAGCGCCAAACGCGGCTCGCGATCCGCAGGCCATTGCTCGGCCCAGATCGAGTAGACCTGCCGGATCCGGGCCTCCTGCCCGCGCACCCGCGCCAGCCAGATCTGGATGTTGTAGCGCATGCGGTCCGACAACACGCCGATGCGCGGCTCCAGGGCTTCCATGCCGGCACGCGCAGCCGACGTCTCGCCGGTCATCGAGCGGGTCGCCTGCAGCAGGTAGTCGGCGAGCACGAAGCCCGGGTCATGTCCGAGCGCAGAAGCGAACAGCTCGCGCGCGGCCGCCGCATCGGCGCCGATCCCATAGGACCGCATGCCGGCCGCGTAATCCCTGAGGGCTTCCAGCGATTCGCTGGACACGCTCTTGTAGGCAGGGTCGCGAGCGATGCGCGGATCGTCCGGGCTGGTCATCCGCGAACGAACCTCGCCGGCCAGTGCGTCGACCAGTTGCCACGGGTCGGATGCGGACAGGTCCACCGTCTCGGCCTGGCCCTGGTCACCGAGCCGATGGAGTTCCAACGCCAGCCGATAGCCCTCGGGCGTCGATTCGAGGGTGCCAATGACCACCGCGCCGAAGCCGAAGGTCCTGGCCGCCTGCAGCCGCGCCGACAGCGAAGAGGAGGCGAGGTCGCGGGCACCGTAGAGCCGCAACTGGCTCTCGAGCGAGGGTCCGATCGCAGCGAGTGCCGAGACCGCCCGCAGGCGCGGCTCGTAGGAGAGGTCGTGCTCGGCCAGAGTGGCCAGCCCCTCGGCCAGCCATTGGTCGGCCGGTGCCAGCGTGGCACCCGCGCGGAAGGGAAAGAGCAAGACCCAGGGCGTGGGCGGCGCGCCGGCCTCGGGCACGGCATCGCTCGGCGCCTCGGCAACGGCGGGCGCAACGGGCCCAGGGCGCAAGTCGACGGTGAGCGCCAGACCGCCACCGAGCACGGCCAGCACCAGGGCCGACAGCACCCGGCTGCGGGTCCAGCGCATCTCACCGGGAGCACCGATCCACCACGCCAGCACCACCACCAGGGGCAGGAAGGCCCACATCGACAAAAACAGCGCATCGACCATCCGCTCGGGCGCGTCGTAGCGCTCGACCAGGAAGCCGGTGAACTCGAGCAAGGCCCAGCACAGACCGAACCAGCCGGTCAGCACCGGCAGGATGTGGCGCTCGCGGAGCTGGGCGAGGAAGGAGGTCGGGCGCGGTGGGCTCACGGTCGGGCATTCGGCGTGTAGCGCCCTGGAGTCTAACCCGCGTAGAGCGCCCTGCCCCGGGGGAGTGCGGCGCCTGCCGATCCACGACCTGGCACTCACCACCCACGACAGCGCCGCATGCCTGTGGGTCGGCATTCATGCCGACGCCTTGCAGCCACGCGGTACCGACGCTCGTCATCCCGGCGCAGGCCGGGATCCGGATCGGACTGGCCTTGTGGCCTCGAAAAACCCTGGAGTCCGGCCTGCGCCGGAATGACGACCAGGCAGGTGCCTCCGCCACACACCACCTAGCGTCGATCGGCACACGAGGCAAAGCGGCGCTTGACATCCACGCGACCCTGTCCTTACTGTACTAGTGCACACAGTACAGAGGTGATCCATGCCACGAACCCAGGCCCTGATGCTGGAGATCGCCACCGGCGATGCCCGTCCGATCAGCCGGCAGATCGTCGATGGCATCCGCATGCGCATCGCCACCGGTGAACTGGCGCTCGGCATGCAGCTCCCGAGTGTCCGGGGCCTGGCCCAGCAGCTCGGCATCAATCCCAACACGGTGGCGAAGGCCTATGCCGAACTCACGGCGGAAGGCTGGCTGGAATCGCGCCAGGGCCTGGGCCTGTTCGTCGCCCCGCCACGCCAGCGACTCAGTGCCGAGGAGCGCAGCAAGCGTTTCGACGAGGCCGTGACCCGCTTCGTCCATGAGGTGGTGGCGCTCGATGTGGCGCCCGATGAGGCGGTGGCCCGGATCGACAGCGAGCTGCAAGGCCTTGCCTTCCGAAAGTCGGCATGAGATCGAGGACTGCCCATGTCTGAGTTCGTCATCGAGACCCATCGCCTGACTCGGCGCTACGGCGCGCGCTTCGCGCTGGATGGCCTCGACCTGAAAGTCCCGCGCGGACAGATCCATGCCATCGTCGGCGCGAACGGCGCCGGCAAGTCCACGCTGTTCCGGATACTGCTCGGCTTCCTGGCCCCGAGTTCGGGCGAAGCCCGGATCCTGGGGCGCGACTGCCGCGAGCTGACGCCGGACGATCGCGCCCGCATCGGCTTCGTCAACGAGGAGCACACGCTGCCGGGCTGGCGACGCGTCGACGAGATCATGGCCGCACAGCGCAAGCTCTATCCGCGCTGGAACCAGGCACTCTTCGACGAAGTCCTCGGCCATTACCACGTGGAGCCGGGCCAGCGGGTCAGCGAACTCTCGCGCGGCGAGCGCGCCGGCTTCAACCTGGCGCTCGCGCTGGCGCAGGGACCCGAGCTGCTGATCCTCGACGAGCCCACGCTGGGCCTGGATGTGGTGGCCAGGCGCGCTTTCCTCGAGGCGCTGATGTACCGCAGCAGCGGCGAGGACTGCACGGTGGTCTATTGCTCGCACCAGATGGACGAGATCGAGCGCGTCGCCGACCAGTTGATCCTGCTCGAACGCGGCAAGCTGAGGGCGATGGCGACACCGGAGGAACTGGTCGCGCGCGTCAGTTACTGGGTGGCGGAGATCCCGTTCAAGGCCCCTGATCCGCGCACGGTGCCGGGACTCCTGCAACAGCAGCGCATCGACGGACTGCAGCACTACCTGGTGCTCGACCAGGGGCCCGACTTCGCCGAATTCCTGCGCGGCCTCGGCGCACGCTCGGTCAACCGCATGGCCGTTGGCCTCGACCGCGCGATCAATGCCCTGCTCGCCCAGCACCATGCGGCGCCCGCCGCCGCCTGACCCGGAAGCCCGCCCCGATGTTCGACCTGTTCCTCGCCGAATGCCGCCGCTTCCAGGGCTGGGCCATCGCCTATGCCGTGGCGCACCTGATGCTGCTCCTGTTCCTGTCCCGGGTCACCGACCTGGGCCAGCAGTCGGAAGAGGTCTATTTCGCGATGGGCGCGGTGCTGGTGCTGAGCGGCCTGCTGCTCGGCCTGTATCAGATG
>JANJUH010000033.1 GCA_024710675.1 Lysobacterales bacterium | reverse complement strand
CGTTTGGCGGGCGGCGCCCGGTCGCGGCCAATGCGAGCTGTCGACCAAAGCACATTGTGTGCCCCTACCATCATCGGCGCGCGCACTGCATCCTATCGGCATGAAACCCGCCCTCCAGCTCCGCGTTGGCCAGCAACTGTCGTTGACGCCGCAACTCAAGCAGGCGATACGACTGCTGGCGATGTCCACGCTCGAACTGCAAACCGAGCTGACGCTGGCCGTTTCCACCAACCCCATGCTCGAATGGGACGAGGGCGAGGCGGCGGCGGAGGGTGAGTCGTCCCAGGCGGAGGAGGCCGCGGTGCGTGAGGAGGCGGCCGCCGAGGATGCCGCCGACGCGACGGAATTGGATCTCGACCGCGCGACGCCGGAATCGGCGATGCCGGCGCGCCCAGACGACGATGACGGCAGCGACGAGGTGCAGACGGCCGAGGTGCCGGACCTGACCGCGCACCTGCTCTGGCAATTGCGGCTGTCGCGCCTGCCGGACCTCGATCTCGCCATTGCGATCGCGATCGTCGAGTCGCTGGACGAAGACGGTTACCTGCACGAGGACGACACCAGCCTGGCGCGCATGGTCGATGCCGAGCATCCACCAGCCGAGGACCTGGTGGCAGCGGTGCGTCATTTCGTGCAGCGCCTCGACCCGGTCGGCGTCGCCAGCCGCGACCTGATCGATTGTCTGAAGGTGCAGCTGCTGCAGTACGAGCGCAGCGCCGGACGCGATCTCGCGGTGGCCATCGTCGAGACGCACCTGGCCTTGCTGGCGCGTCACGACAGGGTGCGGATGGCTCGCGAACTGGGTGTGACGGAAGCTGCAGTGGACGAGGCTGTCGCGTTGATCCGCACGCTCGATCCCCGTCCGGGTGCCCGTTTTGCCCGCATCGACGAGGACGTCGTCGTGCCGGATGCGCATGCGGTAAAGCGCCAGGGGCGCTGGGAGGTCGTGCTCAATGACGCCCAGGTACCGCGCGTGCGACTGAACGAGCACTATGCGCGCCTGTTGCGCAGTCTTGGGCGCGAAGAGGGTGGTCCGCTGCGGGCGCAGTTGCAGGAGGCGCGCTGGTTGCTCAAGAGCCTGGAACAGCGCGACCAGACCGTCCTGAAGGTGGCCAGGGTGATCGTGGAGCGCCAGCAGGACTTCCTGGAGCGGGGTCCCGAGGCGATGCGTCCGCTGGTGATGCGCGAGGTGGCCGAGGAAATCGGCATGCACGAATCCACGGTCAGCCGGGTCACGACCCGCAAATACCTGCGCACCCCGCGCGGCACCTTCGAGTTCAAGTACTTCTTTTCCAGCCACGTCGCCACCCGCGACGGCGGCGAGGCCTCGAGCACGGCGATCCAGGCCATGATCCGCAAGCTCGTCGAAGCCGAGGATTCCGCGCGACCCTTGTCCGACAGTGCCCTGAGCGCGGCGCTCAAGCGCCAGGGCATCCTGGTAGCCAGGCGCACTGTCGCGAAGTATCGTGAAGCCCTCCGCATTCCCTCGTCGACCGAGCGGATGCGCCAGTCCTGAGCTCGCCCGTGCCCGTCGGCGCGGCCCGCCCGGGACCAATCCACCCAGCAAGGAGTACCCCATGAACCTCACCATCTCGGGTCACCAGCTCGACGTCACGGATGCCCTGAAGTCCTACGCCCGCGGCAAGCTCGAAAAGATGGCCGAGCCCTTCGCCACGGTCACCGACATGCACCTGATCCTGGGTACCGAGAAGTTGGTGCAGTACGCCGAAGCCACCATCAACCTGCGTGGCAAGACCCTGTTCGCGAAGGCCGAGGGACAGGATGCCTACGCCGCGATCGACGGGCTGGTCGACAAGCTGGATCGCCAGTTGGTCCGGCACAAGGAGCGCACCCACGAGCACCGCGGTGTTCCCGCCGATACCATGGGTGATTGAGCCACCATGCAACTGCTCGATGTCCTCGCTCGTGATCGTGTGCTCGGCGATTTCCGCGCGCCCAGCAAGAAGCGCGTGCTGGAACGCGCCGCCCGCCTGCTGGCGGGCGAAGGGGGTGCCGAGCTCGAGCGGGCTGCCTTCGAGGCCCTGGTGGCGCGCGAGCACCTGGGCTCGACCGGGCTCGGGCAAGGCGTGGCGATCCCGCATGGCCGTGTCGCGGTCGACGTGGCGCCGACGGCGGCATTCCTGCGCCTGAAGCAGCCGGTCGAGTTCGATGCGCCGGACGGCGAGCCCGTCGACCTGATCCTGGCGCTGATGGTGCCCGAGCACTTCACCGACCAGCACCTGAGCCTGCTGGCCCAGGTGGCCGAGCTCTTCAGCGTGCCGGAGGTCGTCGCCGAGCTGCGTGGTGCGGCGGACGGCCCGGCCCTGTACCGGGTCCTCGCCGAGCGCACCGGCCAGATGTCGACCGCCTGAGGCCGGATGCCCGCGCGATGAACCGCTTCCTGACCACCCAGGAACTCTACGACGAAGTGCGCGGGCGACTGGAATTGAATTGGCCGGGTGCACCGGAGGGCGCAGAGCGCAAGATCGAGATCGGTGAGGGACGGCAGCGGCGCCCCTCGCTGGTTGGCTACCTCAACCTGATCCACCCCAACCGGATCCAGATCCTCGGTGCCGAGGAGATCGCCTTCCTCGACAGCCTGCCGGCGGCGACCCGGCGCACGACGGTGCAGCGCATCTTCCAGCCCCAGCCGGCCGCGCTGGTGCTGGTGCGCGGGATAGAGCCACCGGAAGACTTGGCGGCCCGTGCGAAGCGCAGCCATGTGGCGATCTGGCGCAGCAGCAAGCGCGGTCACGACCTGTTGACCTATCTGCAATACCACCTGGCGCGCGCGCTGGCGCCGCGGACGACCCTGCACGGGGTTTTCCTGGAGGTTTATTCGATCGGTGTCCTGATCACCGGCGAGGCCGGCGCCGGCAAGAGCGAACTGGCCCTCGAGTTGCTGACACGCGGTCATCGCCTGATTGCCGACGATGCACCGGAATTCACCCAGATCGCGCCGGATGTCATCGACGGCACCTGCCCGGACATGCTGCAGGATTGCCTGGAGGTGCGCGGGCTGGGCGTGCTCAATGTTCGCGAGATGTTCGGCGACACCGCGGTCAAGCGCAACAAGTACCTGCGTTTGATCATCCACCTTGGCCCGACCGTCGCCGATGGCGAGCAGGACGGGCTCAAGCGCCTGTACGGCGATGTCGCCAGTCACAAGGTCTTCGATGTCGACGTGCCGCGGCTGGTCATCCCGGTGGCACCCGGGCGCAACCTGGCGGTCCTGGTCGAGGCGGCGGTGCGCAATCACCTGCTGAAGAGCAAGGGCATCGATGCGGCGCAGACCTTCGTCGATCGCCAGGCGCACACGATGAAGCGGCAACGCACATGGTAGACCCGGCTCCCACCCGACACGGCAAGATCCGGCTGGCCGTGGTCAGCGGCCTCTCCGGCTCCGGCAAGAGCGTCGCGCTGC
>JANJUH010000501.1 GCA_024710675.1 Lysobacterales bacterium | reverse complement strand
CGTGCCGGGCGAGGAGGTCCGTGTGACCGCCACCGGCCCGGGCGGCCGCGAGCCACTCGCGGTGCGTGTGGCCGGCACCACCTTCGCGCTGCGTCGCCACGAGGCCGAGCACGTCATCGTGGAGCGCCTGTCGTGAGCGCCGCGAGCGAAGTCCGCATCGCGCTGTTGGGCAATCCCAACTGCGGCAAGAGCGCCCTGTTCAACCTGCTGACCGGCAGCCGGCAGAAGGTGGCGAACTATGCCGGCGTGACCGTCGAGCGCAAGGAAGGCACGCTGCGCTCGCCGGGCGGACACCAGTACCGCGTGCTCGACCTCCCGGGCGCCTACAGCCTGAATGCCGACAGTGCCGACGAGGCGATCACCCGCGACGTGGTGCTCGGCCGCCTCGCTGGCGAGGCGCGGCCCGAGCTGCTGGTGCTGGTCACCGACGCCACCAACCTGCGCCTGAACCTGCGCCTGGTGCTGGAAGTGCGTGCGCTCGGGCTGCCGATGGTCTTGGCGCTGAACATGAGCGACCTGGCGCAGCGTCGCGGCATCAGCATCGATGTCGCCGCGCTGTCCGCGGCCCTCCACATGCCCGTCGTGCCTACCGTGGGCGTTCGTCACGGCGGCGCCGACGCGCTGCTCGCCTTGATCGATGGGCTGGCCCTGCCGGCGGCGCCGCAAGCGCCCGGCGAATGGCGTGAACCCACGCTCGGGGAGATCGCCGAGACCCATCGCCAGGTGCGCGAGATCCTCGCCGGCAGCGTGCAACTGCCTGCCATTGATCGGCGCCTCGACGAGCGCATCGACGCGGTGGTGATGCACCCGGCCCTGGGCCTGCTGATCCTCGCCGCGGTGATGCTGCTGATGTTCCAGGCCGTTTTCGCCTGGGCCGAGTGGCCGATGTCGATCATCGAGGCTGGCACGCTGCGGTTGGGCGAGGCGCTCTCGGCCGCCTTGCCGGAAGGCGCGCTGCGTGGGCTGCTGGTCGATGGCATCGTCGCCGGCGTCGGCAGCGTGATCATCTTCCTGCCGCAGATCGTGATCCTGTTCGCCTTCATCCTCGCGCTCGAGGATTCCGGCTACCTGCCGCGCGCGGCCTTCCTGCTCGATCGCTTCATGGGCAAGGTCGGCCTGTCCGGGCGCTCGTTCATCCCGCTGTTGTCGAGTTTCGCCTGCGCGATCCCGGGGATCATGGCGACACGCGTGATCCACCATTGGCGCGACCGCCTGGCGACGATCCTGATCGCCCCGCTGATGACCTGTTCGGCGCGCCTGCCGGTCTATGCGCTGCTGATCGCGGCCTTCATCCCGGATCGTACGGTCGGCGGCATCTTCAACCTGCAAGGCCTGGTGCTGTTCGCGCTCTATGTGGCCGGCATCCTCGGCGCGGCCGCGGTGGCGCTGGTGCTGAAGTACACGCTGGGGCGCGGCATGCACCATCCGCTGATGATGGAGCTGCCGACCTGGCGCTGGCCGAACCTGCGCAATCTTGCACTTGGACTACTCGAACGAGTGCAGATCTTCCTGCGCCGCGTCGGCGGCATCATCCTCGCGCTGATGATCCTGGTGTGGGCGCTGTCGAGCTGGCCGGCGCCCCCCTTGGGTGCCACCGGCACGGCGATCGAGTACAGCCTGGCCGGCCTGCTCGGCAAGGCGATCCAGCCGATCTTCGCGCCGATCGGCTTCGGCTGGGAGATCGTCGTCGCGCTGATCCCGGGCATGGCGGCGCGCGAGGTCGCGGTCGGTGCGCTGGCCACGGTGTACGCGGTCGGTGGCGGCGACGACGCCGGCCTCGCGCTGGCACCGCTGATTGCCCAGCAATGGTCGCTGGCCACCGCGCTGTCGCTGCTGGCCTGGTATGTGTTCGCACCGCAGTGCCTGTCGACGCTGGCTGTGGTCAAGCGCGAGACGCAGTCCTGGCGCTATCCGCTGCTGATGGCAGGCTATCTGTTCGCCCTCGCCTGGCTGGCGGCCTTTGCCACCTACCGCGTCGCACTGGCGCTGGGAGGCGGCTGATGGGCGAGGCGTTTCTGGTCGCGCTGATCGTGGCCTGGGCGACCGTGACGGCGGCCTGGCATATCGCGCCCGCCGGCTGGCGCCGGGCCTGGTCCAGCCGATTGCGGGCGCGCGCCGAGTGCCATGGCGGAAGCCTGCAGCGTGCAGCGGTCGCCCTCGTGACGCGACCAGCCGGTGCCTGCGCAGACTGTGGAGCGCGCCAGCAATGTCCGTTGACCCGCAGCGGGGCGCCTTCGGCGACACGCCCGGAAACCCCGGCGAAGCGCTAGTCTGTCTCGATCGTCGCTCTATGAAGGGGTTCGTCATGCGGGTGTTGCAGTCGACCGTTGCCGGTCTTGCCCTGACCCTGCTGGCCTGCCCGGGCATCGCGATGGCACTTGAATGGGAACCCTTCGTCGATCCCTACGGACAGGTTTTCCCGGCCCTCGAACTGGCCACGGCCACGATGGCGCCGGATCCCGAGGAGAGCGATCCCACCATCGTCGGTGACCAGCACGGCCTGGTCGGGGTCTACCTCGACGCTCCGGCAGGCACCCGCTTCGAACTGACCATCCGTGTCCCGGGCTATGCACGCGACAGTCG
This sequence comes from Lysobacterales bacterium, assembly GCA_024710675.1. GTDB lineage: Bacteria > Pseudomonadota > Gammaproteobacteria > Xanthomonadales > SZUA-5 > JANJUH01. The sequence goes on along the minus strand of JANJUH010000501.1, from coordinate 1,059 downwards.
CCTGTCGGGCTCGCTCCCGCGCGGTGTGGAGGGTCCGTTCGCGCTGAACCCGGTGATCGCCTGGGACTACAGCGCCCTGGCGCAGATCAAGCAGCCCAAGCCCGCGATCGTCGAGTACGAGCTGTCCATCAACGGGGCGCGCTCCGAACAACGCACCCAGCGTGTCCGCATGCGCTCGGTCAACGACGTGCTCTTCTACATCGACGAGGAAGGTGAGGAGAACGATCTCGACTTCAACTGGCTGTTCGCCGCCTACGTCAACGAGGACCATCCCATCGTCGACGAGATCCTCCGCGATGCGTTGGCCACAGGAATCGTCGATTCCTTCAGCGGCTACCAGGCCGAAGATACCGACGACGTGCTGAAACAGGTGTACGCGATCTGGCACGTGCTGCAGCAACGCGGGATCCGTTACTCCTCGATCACACGCACCTCGAGCGAACACGAGCAGGTCTACAGCCAGCATGTGCGCTTCCTCGACGAATCACTGGCGATGAGCCAGGCCAACTGTGCCGATGGCACCGTGCTGCTGGCTTCGATCCTGCGCAAGATCGACATCCATCCCGCACTGGTGATGGTGCCGGGACACATGTTCCTCGGCTTCCAGCTCGACGAGGAGGGCGAGCAGCTGGCTTTCCTCGAGACAACGATGCTCGGCGATGTACACTCCGGCCAAGGCGGGCGGTTGAAGAAGCTGCGCCAGGACATGCGCATCGACGTCGATCATGACGCCTCGCTGGAAAGCTTTGCCGCAGCGCTCGAGCGTGGACAGGAACAGGTTGATGAAGCCGGCGACGCCTTCGACAACGAGCACAACGCCGAGTACCAGATCATCGACGTGCAGGCCGCACGCGCGGCCGGCGTGATGCCGATCACGCGCTGAGGCACCTCCCGACAGCACCGATCAACCAAGAGGACTCGAGCATGGGCATCTTCGATTTCGTCAAGAGCGCCGGCGCGAAAGTGCTGGGCGCCATTCCCGGCGCGGACGCTGCGGAAAAACTGCTGGCCCACCTCAGGGGCAGCGGCGTCGAGGGCGGCAAGGCGCTGCAGGTCGAG
>JANJUH010000452.1 GCA_024710675.1 Lysobacterales bacterium | reverse complement strand
ACCACGACCTGCTCGCCGGCGGTGAGGCCGGAGACGACTTCGTAGGCGGCAACCGAGCTCGCGCCGAGGCGTACCGGGCGGCGTTGAAGGCGGTCGTCGGCGACGACCCAGGCGAAGCTGGCGTCGCGCTCGAAGGCCGGGCCGCGCTCGATCAGCAGGACATCGGGTTTTTCTTCGAGCAGCACGCGCACCTGCACGCGCTGGTTTTGCCTGAGCTCGCCGGCGATGTTGCCGTCGAGGCGGATGCGCGCCAGCACTTCGGCGTTCTGCACTTCCGGCGAGACCAGGCGCAGGCGGCCGCTGTAGCGCTTGCCGCTCGCACTGATCTCCACCGTTTGTCCGGGCGCCAGGGTGTCGGCGTAGACCTCGGGAACGGCGGCCTCGACTTCCAGTTCGCCAAGGTCGACCAGCGTCAACAGCGCCTGGTTCGCGCCGACATTGGCGCGGTCACTGACCAGCCAGTTGCCGACCACGCCATCGAAGGGTGCCCGCACCGCCAGACCCTCGAAGCGCCGGCGCAGCTCGCCGACCAGCAGGCGCTGGCTCTCGATCTGCTGGTCATAGGTGCGCAGCTCGACCGCCAATCCATCGCGTTCGAGGGCGAGGTCGGCCTCGGCGGTCGCCAGCGTCAGGCTGGCGCCTTCGAGCGTGTCCTCGGCGCGCTTGAGGTCGATCTCGGGCAGCGCGCCGCGGACGTGGGCCTGGCGCGTGCGCTCGAGCTCGCGACGGGCGGCCTGCTCGGCGATCTTCGCCGCGTTCACCGCGCGCTGGCGTTCCAGCAGCGTGCGCCGTTGCGCAATCTGCTGGCGGTCACGCTCGGCGACGACACGCGCCAGCGCGCTCTCCTCCCGCTTGAGCTCGTGTACCAGCTCCGGCGAATCGACCTCGACCAGCACCGTCCCCTTGCTCACCTGCGCGCCGGGCTCGACGACGAAGCGCACGATGCCGGCGGCCTCGGTGTACAGCGAGGGCGAGCGTGCAGCGACCACGCGGCCCTGCGAGCTGACGTCGCGCACCAGCGTGCCTTCGCGGACCTCGACGATGCGCAGGCGATCGCGTGGCACCGTGTGCTCGGCGCCGAGGATGGGTAACACCAGCAGAGCGAAACCGAGGACCGCCGCGGCGCCGAGGGCGGCGCCGACGAGCAGGCGCCGGGATGGACGGCTGGAGCGGGCGAGGGGCTGGTCGGTGGCGGAGGTGTCGCGGAACATGGGCTACCCGGAAAGCGGTGACGGGAACACCCATGCAATCGTCGTGCCAACGTTCAAGTTATTGTTTTTAATGGACATGATCGCCGCTCCGCTCCGCTCGGACGGGTACCGGACGCGGGGCGGACGCGGCCACCATTGACCGGCCGGCAGGCTCTGCCCACACTGCTGCCATGGAGCGCATGTCACGTCGAGCCGAGCTGATCGAGCGGGTCGCCCACTTGCCCTTGTTCGCCGGACTGGAGCGGCGCGCACTGGCCCGGGTGGCCGAGGATCTCGACTGGCTGGCGATTCCCGGCGGCACCGAGCTGTTCCACGAGGACGATCCGCCCGACGCGGTCTATGTGCTGATCGCCGGAAGCCTGGGCGCCTTCAAGGCCATCGGCAGCCGGCTCGAGCTGATCGGTCGCGTGGCACCGGGCGAGACGGTCGGCGAGATGGCGCTGCTCTCCGGGCACCGGCGCTCGGCAACGATCCGGGCGCTGCGCGATTCGGAAGTCGCATGCTTCAGCCTGGAGGCCTTCGAACGCCTGGCCCGGGTTCATCCCGAAGCGATGCTGGCGATCGCGCGCGTGGCCGTCGCGCGGCTCGAACGCTCGCAGGACGCGCAGCGGCAGAATCCGCCACCCCGCACCTTGGCCCTGCTACCGGTACATGAGGGCATCGATGTCGATGCGGTTGCCAGCGGCCTGTGTGCGGCATTGGCGCGTTACGGCAGCGTGGCCTGCCTGCGTCGCGCCGAGCACGGCGGATCGAGCAGCGCGGAGTTGCATCGCATCGAGCAGGCCCATCGCTTCCTCTGTTTCGTCGGCGTCGACGGGGAGGCCGCGTGGAACGAGCGCTGTCGGCGCCAGGCCGACTGCGTGCTGCTGCTCGCCGATGCCCGGCGGGCGCCCTCGTCCTTGCGCCAACCGCCACCCCTGTCGGTGGGCGGGCAAGGCAGTGCACTGGTCCTCTTGCAGCCCGGTCGCATCGTGCCCGGGGCCGCACGCGCCTGGCGTGAGCGACTGGGTGTAGGGCCGCCCTTCCACCTGCGCGATGGCGCCGACAGCGAAAGACTGGCCCGGCGCCTGGCGCGGCGTTCGGTGGGCGTGGTCTTTTCCGGTGGTGGCGCGCGCGGCTTCGCCCACATCGGCGCGATCCGCGCCCTGCGCGAGGCCGGTCTCGTGATCGACGCCGTCGGCGGCACCTCGATCGGCGCGCTGATGGCCGCGGCGGTCGCGCTCGAATGGGAGGACGACACGCTGCAGCAGACCTTCCACCGTTCCTTCGTCGCGACCCGCCCGCTCAGCGACTACACCCTGCCGCTGGTCTCGCTGGTGGCCGGTCGCAAGGCCTCGCGCCTGCTGCGCCGCGAGTTCGGCGAGGGCGATATCGAGGATCTGCCGTTGCCCTTCTACTGCGTGTCGGCCGATCTCTCCGATGCGCGCGCCGTCGTCCACGATGGCGGTGCGCTGTGGCGTGCGCTGCGCGCCTCGATCGCGATCCCGGGGATCCTGCCGCCGGTGGCGAGCGGCGGCCGCCTGCTGGTCGATGGCGGCGTGATCGACAACCTGCCGGTGGCCGCGATGCGCGCGGCCAACCAGGGCCCGGTCATCGCGCTCGACGTCGCCGGCCATCACGCGCTGGCGGGCACACGCGAGGAAACCGATCCGCCGCCAGCCTGGCGCATGCTGCTGGATCACTGGCGCGGCCGGCGCCGGCCCGGCCTGCTGCGCATCCTGCTGCGCGCCGGGATGGTCAACTCGGCCGTCACCGCCGAACAGCACGCCGCGCTCTCGGACCTGATGCTGAAGCTGCCGGTGGACCACATCGACCTGCTCGGCTGGCGCCATTTCGAGGACGCCATCGCCGCCGGCTACGCGGCGACGCGGGCGCGGTTGGCGGAAGGGGTGCCGTGGTGAGCCGTGTGTGGGAGCGCGCTCTGCGCGCGGACAGGACGCGCGGCGAGCCCATTCGCGCCCGAGGGCGCTCTCATCGAACATGCCATGACGCACTGATTTGATTGCCGTCGTAGAAGGGGCATGGGAAAGGGGGCAGGGGGTTGATCGAGCGGCACGAGCCGACCGCGACTCGAACCTGATCCCCTGCCCCCCGCCCCTTGCCTCCAGTCCAGCGTTCGATGCGCGAATGAGCGCACCGACGCGGTGCGACCAGCACTCCTACGGCTTTGCCGCGGCGGGCTCCCCGAACAGATAACCCTGCCCGAACTGGCAGCCGAGCCCCATCAGCAGCTCGCGCTGGCCGTCGAACTCGATGCCTTCGGCGATGACTTCCAGGCCCAGCGAGTTCGCCAGCGCGAGGATCGCGCGCACCACCGCGACGCTGCCGCCGTCGGGGTCGTGGGCGAGGTCGGTGACGAAGGAGCGATCGATCTTCAGCGCATGCAAGGGGAAGCGGTGCAGGTAGGAGAGCGCCGAGTAGCCGGTGCCGAAGTCATCCAGTTGCACACGGATACCCGCTTCGCGCAGGCGCTCGATGATCCGCCGCACTTCGTCGGCATTGTCGAGCAGGGTGCCCTCGGTGACCTCGAGGCGGATCTGCTCGGGGCCGATACCGTGGCGGGCGAGCATCGCAAGCAGGCGCCGGTCCAGTTCCGGAGCGCGGAAATGCCGCGGCGAGACGTTCAGGGCAACGTAGCGCCCCTGCTGCGCCAGCGCCGGCACCAGCCGGCAGGTCAGCTCGAACATCCGCCAGTCGATGTGCTCGACGCTGCCGCTCTCCTCGGCGATCGAGAGGAAGTCGCCGGGCAGGAGCACGCCACGTTCGGCGTGACGCCAGCGCAACAGCGCCTCGTAGCCGACGACTTCGCCATCGCACAGATTGACGATCGGCTGGAACCATGGCTCGAACTCGTCACGCGCCAGCGCCCGCCGCAGATCGCCCTCGAGATCGAGCAGCCGTACCGCCGCCGCATGCAGGTCCTCGTCGAACAACTCGTAGCGCTGCCGCCCCGCCGCCTTGGCCCGGTACATCGCCACATCCGCGTCGCGCAGCAGATCCTCGGGCCGCTGGTAGCGGGGATGGGCGAGCGCGATGCCGATGCTCGCCGAGGTGTAAAGCTCCTTCCCGGCGATGCGCACCGGCTCGGCCAGCGTATCGAGGATGCGCTGCGCCACGGCGACCGCGGTGTCGTCCTCGGCCAGGTCTTCGATCAGCACCGCGAATTCGTCGCCGCCCAGGCGCGCCACCATGTCGGGGGCACGCACGCAGGACAGCAAGCGCTGCGCGGCCGCTTTCAGCAACTCGTCGCCGAGCAGGTGGCCGACGCTGTCGTTGATGATCTTGAAGCGATCGAGGTCGAGGAAGAGCACGGCGAAGCGCCGCCGCGGCTCGTGTCGGCAGTACTCCAGCGCACGCTCGAGGCGAGTGAGCAGGAAGGACCGGTTGGGCAGCCGCGTCAGCGCATCGTGCAGCGCCTCGTGCTCGAGCCGGGCCTGCATGCGCTCGCGTTCGTGCATCTGCTGGCGCAGGCCGCGCACCGCCTCGTCGAGTTCGCGCGTGCGCGCGGCGACACGGGCCTCGAGCTCGGCATAGGCGCGGCGCAAGTCGTCCTGCGCGCGCTTGCGCTCGAGCCCGGCCGCAATGTGGAAGGCGACAAAGGTGAGCAGCTCCTGGTCGCCTTCGTCGTAGCCGATGTCATCGGCATAGCTCTGCACCGCCAGCACGCCGACGGAGCGTTCCTCGCAGACCAGCGGAACGCCCAGCCAGCAACGCGAGCGGGTGCCGAAGCTGGCGACCTCGCCATCGGCAGCGAGCTGTTCGATGCGCTCACGATCGGCCAGCAGCGGCTGGCCGCGGCGCAGGACGTGCTCGGTCAGGCCCTTGGCGAGCGCCCGCGTCTGCCGCACCGGATCGTACTCGTCGACCGAATACGGGAAGTTCAACTGGCTGCCGTCCTCCGAGAGCAAGGCGATGTAGAAATTGCGCGCGTACAGCAGCTCGCCAACGACCCCGTGCACCGCGTGATAGAAGTCCTCGAGGCCAGCCGTGCTGCCGGCCAGCTCGGCGATCCTGAACAGCGCCGCCTGCAGCTTCTCGCCGCGTTCGCGCTCGGCCACCTCGCGGCGCAGGGCACGGTTGGCGGCCGCCAGTTCGGCGGTTCGCTCCTCGACACGTTCCTCGAGTTCCTCGCGGGCCCGCTTGCGCTCCAGCGCCGTCAGGATGTGCTGGGCGACGAAGTTCAGGAGGCTGAGGTCGGCCTGGCTGTAGCGCACTTCGGGACGGTAGCTCTGCACCACCACGCCGCCGCGGACACGCCCGCCGGACACCATCGGCACACCCAGCCAGTCTTCGCTGTCGGGGCCCAGCGTGGTGTCGCGAGCCACGCCGAGCGCCTGCCTGAGCTCCTCGGAGGGCCCCATCTGCGGCTGGGCACTGCGCAGCATTGCCAGCGTCAGGCTGTTCGGAATCTCCGCCGCCGGGACCGGATGGTCGAGGTCTGGCGGCACATCGTCGAGTTCGTCGGCGAAGTAAAGGAAACGGAGCTCCTCGATCTCGGTGTCGAAGAGCACGATCATGAAGTTGCGCGCGTACATCAGGCCGCTGACGATCGTGTGCAGCTCGGCCAGCATGCGACTCATGTCGGGCTCGCCGCTGGCGAGGTCGGCGATCGCGTAGAGCGCCCGCTGCAAGCGATCCGAGCGGCGCGCGCGGTCCAGGGCGTGACGCAAGTCCAGGCCTTCGATCAGGGCCGCGGCGCGCCAGCCCAGCCGTGCCGACCAGGCGCCCCAGGCGTCCTGGTCCGGGGCCTGCGGAAGATCGGCGATCAACCAGGGTCCACCTGTCCCTGGCCCGATCGCCTCGACACGCAGGCCGGCAGCCACGGGCGCCGACGGCAGCGGCTGGGCAGAGAGCGCGGCGACCACTTCTGGAGGTGGTGAGGCGGGCATCCATTGCCAGTCACTGCCACCGGCCTCGGCGCCACGCCACGCCAGCCAGAGCCCGATGCATCCGAAGGCCGCCTGCGCCTCGCGGCGCGCGATCGCGAGCGCACAGGCAAGGTCCGGCGCACGCAGCAGCTCTTCGCTGAAGGTGCTCCAGGATGTGACCGGCGCGGTATGCGGCAAAGCGATCGTTGTCGTGCCCTCCCTGTGGGGGTCGGGTCGGCCGCAGTGTACCCCAGCCGACGCCGCGGCGCGCCGGGCTGCAACCGCAGCGACAAGGCCTGCAACCCGGGCGACAGCACGCATCGGGCGATTGGGCGACGCTCGCGCCCGGACCGGTGTCGTCACCGGCAGGTGGGGGAGAGCGAGATGGCCTGGTTGTCGCGTTGGCTCGGTATTGCGGTGCTGCTGCTGTCTCCCCTGGCCAGCCTGGCCGCCGCCGAAAGCAGCTTCGGCGATCGCCTGGCCCTGATCGAGCGGGGCATCAACAGCGATGCCCGCGTCGCGGCGCAGCAAGCCCGCGAAATCCTGAGCGGTGCCCAGGCCGCGGGCGACGCGCGGACGGTGGCCGAGGCGAATCGCGTCCTTGGCGTGGCACTCAACATCCTCGGCGACAACGCCGCAGCCGGCGCTGCCTTCGAGCAAGCCTGGCAAGGCTTCGAGGCGCTCGATGAGCCGTCCCGGCTGGCGCTGCTGCGGCGCCACCAGGGCGTGATGCACTACGACCTGGGTCATGTCGACCTGGCGCTCGAGCACTATCTCGAGTCCCTGCGTCGCTTCGAAGCCCTGGGCGACGCGGTGGAAGCGGCCAAGACCCAGGCCAACATCGGCAATGTGTATTGGCGCAGCGGCGAATACAGCCGTGCGATCGAGTACCAGCGGGCCGCGCTGGCCACCTTCGAGTCGGTACAGGTGCCCGCGGCGATCGCGGGCACGGCGCTGAACCTCGGCGCCGCGCTCAGTGCGGAAGCGGAGCGCGACGCAATGGCCCCTGAGCAGCGCGCGCGCTTGCTCGCCGAGTCGGCCACGATGCATCGCAAGGCGCTCGACATCTTCACCGCGCTCGAAGTGCCGCGCGGTGTGCTCAAGGCCGAAGCGAACCTGGCGCAGGTCAGGGCCAGGCAGGGCGATCTGGGGGCAGCGATCGAGATCCTGCTGCGCGTGCGCATGCTGGCGGCCGAGGTCGGCGACAGCATCGAGGAAGGCATGGCACTGAAGCGGCTTGCCGACTACAGCTTCGGGCTGGGCCGCCTGGCCGAGGCACGCTCCCATGCGCTCGCCGCGCTCGAACTGGCGCGCCGAACCGACAACCTTCCGGACCAGGAAGAGCTGCTGCAGCGCCTCTCGGAAAGCTCGGAGCGACTTGGCGATCCCTCCGCGGCGCTCGCCTACGCCCGTGAGGCTGCCGCGCTGGGCCGGCAGATCGCCGCGGCCGATCGCGAGGTGCGCCTGGCCGAACTGACCCGGGAGCTGGAAGATCACCAGCGCGACCAGGAGCTGCAGGCGCTGCGCCAGGCGCAGGCGCTCGATCACCTGGAGATCGAACGCCAGCGCGTGCTGCGCAATGCCGCGGTGATCATCGGCATCCTGGCCCTGGGCTGGATGGTCCTGCTCTGGTCCAAGGGGCGATTGCGCGAACGCAGCCGGCGCGAACTCGAGCTCGCGGTCGCCACCGATCCACTGACGGGCCTGCACAACCGCCGCGGGCTGCGCGCCTGGGTCGGCCAGTCCGGGGTGGTCGGCGGCGACTATGCCGTCGTGCTCTGCGATGTCGACAATTTCAAGCGCATCAACGACGAGCACGGCCACGATGTGGGAGATGCCGTGATTGCCGAGACCGCGCGCCGCCTGCGCCAGACGCTGCGCCCGGAGGACGAGGCGGCGCGTTGGGGTGGGGAGGAATTCCTGATGGTGCTGGCTGTCGAGGATGGCGCCCAGGCGTTGGCCGCCGCCGAACGCTTGCGCCTGGCGGTCGCCGAAAGGCCGGTGGCCGCGGTTCCCGGCGGACTGCAGGTCACGGTGTCCGTTGGCGTCGCCATCGGCAGCCATGGGCAGGGCTTCGACATCAGCGTGCGCGCGGCCGACCAGGCCCTGCTGCAAGCCAAGCGCGAGGGCAAGAACCGCGTGCTGCTGGCACCGGTGAAGATCCGGGCGCTGGCCTCGGCGGCGAGGGCGGGGTGAGGGAGCCACAAGGGCACGAGGGGTGAGGGTCGGTCGGCGCAGCCGACGAAAGGCACTGCCTTTCGAGACCCGAACGCCGCCCGGGAAGGGCGAACCGGGACATGTCGGCGCATGCGCCGACCCGGTGAGCGCCAGCGCGGGAAGCGCTGGCCGGACCGGGCCGGATCGAGGGCACGCAAAGGCTCGCCTGGCTGGAGCCAATGGCCCTGCCCCGGCGCCGCTGCGCGCGGAGTGCGAGCGGGAAATCGCATCCCGTGACTCCGCTCTCCCGCTCTCCCGCTCTCCCGCTCTCCCGCTCTCCCGCTCTCCCGCTCTCCCGTGCCCTCGTGCCCTCGTGCCCTCGTGCCCTCCCATTTGGCGCCCGCGCACCAAGCGCGTAACGTTGCGGCATGCCGCCGCTTGCCCTCCTCCTGCTGCTGACAGTCCTGCTGCTCGCGCTGCCGCTGGGCGCAATGCCCTCGCGGGAAGAAGGCCTGCCAGTGATGCAGTCGTGGACGGCTGCCGATTTTCCAAGTGGCGGACAACTCTGGCGGGTGAAGCAATTGCCCGACGGTCGCATCGCCTTTGCCGGTTCACAGGGGCTCGTGATTCACGACGGCGAGCGTTTCGAGTCTGTCGTGGTGCCGGGCGGGCGGGTCTACGACTTCTGGGTGCGCGGCGATGGCACGATCGACGTCGGCACCGCCGAAAGCCTGGGAGTGATCGCTGCCGATGCACTCGGGCAGAGCGTGTACTCGGCCCTGGCCGGCCCGCCGGACATCGTGTCCTACGGCGACATCGGCCGCGTCGTGCAGGCCTACGGCCGCAGCTTTTACCTGTCGCGACGCCAGCTGTGGATCGTCGATGCCCACGGCCAGTGGCAGTCGCGCGCGGCCGATGGCGCCTATGCCGAATTGCGCCTGCGCGGGGGTGTGCCGTGGCTGTTCGACCAGGGCAGCGGCTGGTGGCGCTTCGACCCACGCGCCGAGGCCTTCGTCGCCGAGCGGCTGGAGGGCCTGGACATCGGCGATGTCGGCACCAGCAGCGAGGAGCCCGGCGAGCCCTGGTACCTGTGGGATCGGCAGCGCCTGCATCGATGGCAGGGGGGACACTGGGAACTCTTCCTCGCCGATGCCTGGCCCCAGCTCGCAGGTGACCGTGTGGAGTCACTGGCGCGCCTGCCCAACGGCGATCTCGCCGTCGGCACCCGCTTTGGCGGCTTCTACCAGTACAGCGCCGAAGGCAGCCTGCGCCGGCGGGTGGCGCCGGAGGTGCTGCCGGGCGTGCGCATCACCGACATCGAGGTCGACCGTGACGGCGCGCTGTGGCTTGCGATCGACGGCGGCCTGGTGCGCCTCGAACCCGACAACGCGCTGACCCGCTTCGGTCGCGCGCAGGGCGCGCTACAAATCGAGCGCATTGCCCGAATCGACGGCACGCTCTACCTGGCGACGCGCCTCGGCCTGAAGCGCCTGCAGCCCGCATCCGAGGTCGGCGTTCCGGCGCGCTTCGTCGACGATCGCATCGTCCGCAACAGTACCTGGGACCTGATGGCGGCAGAGCCCGGCGGGATGCTGCTCGGGCTCGGCAACGGTCTGGCCTGGCTGCCGCCCGATCCACGAGCCGAAGCCGTGATGCTGCACAGCGGAGCGCGGATCTCGGCGCTGGCACAGGCAGGCGACGCCTGGATCTATGCGGTCAACGGCGCCAGCCTGCGCCGTTTGCGCTGGCAGGCGGGCAGCTGGCAGCTCGATCCGGTGGCCCTCGATCTGGTTCCGGTCTTCGATGCCCGCATCGATGGCGACGCGCTCTGGCTCAGCATCGACAGCGGCGGCGCCTACCGCATCGACCAGCTCGAACGCTGGCCGGCACCGCGGGTGCAACGCTACGGGGCCGAGGTCGGCCTGCCGGCCGGTCGGCTCACCTTCGGGCGCGACGATGCGGGCCTGCTGATCTTCGCCCAGGGCGCGCGACGCTACACGGGCGGGCAGTTGCCGCTCGATTCCGGCTTCCCGGAGGGCCTGCGCCCGGATGTCTGGGCGAGCGCCGGCGAGGGCCGCTGGTGGGCCGGCGACCAGGTCGGGTCCGTGTACCGTCTGGAGCGGGAGGAGGGCGGCGCCTATCGCATCGAGGCCGGGCCCTTCGACCGCCTGCAGCCGCCATCGCGACACTTCTGGCGGGACCAGGATGGCACCCTGTGGACGGCGGACGATTCGGGCTTGGCGCGGCTGTCCGGGCTTCCGGCCGCCGCGCCGCCAGCACCCGCACCCTCGGTGGTGTCGGTGCGCGATGCCAGCGATCGCCCACTGCGCGGCGCCGCGGCGGACGGAATCCTGGAGCTGGCCGCGAGCGGGCGCGAGATCGAGGTGCTGCTCGGGCTACCCGTTTGGGGTGACGTGCGTCCCCGGCAATGGCAATGGCGGCAAGGCGAGGGCGAATGGCGCGCCCTTTCCGGGCCGCGACTGGCCTACACGGCGGCGACGGCCGGTAACCGCACGCTGGCCTTCCGGGTGGCGCTGGGGCGCGAAGCACCGGGGCCGGCGCGCATGTTGCAGCTCAGCGTTGCGCCGCTCTGGCACGAGACGCTGGCAGCGCGCCTGGCGGCCTTGGCGCTGCTGGCGCTCCTGGTGCTTGCCAGTGCCTGGACCTGGGCCGCCTGGCGCACGCGCCGGCTCGAAGCACAGCGGCTGGCACTGGAGGCGATGGTGACGGAGCGCACGGCCGAAGTGGTGCGCCAGGCCGAGGAGATCCGCGCGCTCTCGGAGGCGCGGACGCGATTCTTCTCCAATGTCAGTCATGAGTTCCGCACGCCGCTGACCTTGATCCTGGGTCCACTCGGCGATGCGCTGGGCGGTCGCCACGGCACCCTGTCGCCGGGGCTGGCGACGACGCTCGAGGCCGTGCGCGCGAGCGCGCGACGCCTGCTCCGGATGGTCGGCGAGCTGCTCGACCTGTCACGACTGTCGGCGGGCCGCTTCGCGCTGCACACCGCCGAACATGATCTGGCGGCGCAATTGCGGCGCGAGCTCGAAGCCTGCACGCAAGCGGCGCAATCGCAAGGCATCAGGCTGCGCGGCGAAGGGCTCAGCGACCCGCTGCTGCTCTGGTATGACGCCGACCAGATGGAGCGCATGCTGTCGAACCTGCTCGGCAATGCGCTCAAGTTCACGCCGGCTGGCGGGACGGTCGTGCTGCGCCTGGTACCGGCGCGCGAGGAGGTCGGCATCGAAGTCGAGGACACGGGGCCGGGGATCGCCGAGGGCGAGCAGGCCAAGGTCTTCGAGCGCTTCTACCAGGGCCAGGCCGAGGCCGCACCGGATGCGCCCGGTACGGGTATCGGCCTGGCGCTGGTGCGTGAGCTGGCCGAGTTGCATGGCGGGCGTGTGGCGCTGGTCAGCGCTCCGGGCGCAGGCGCCTGCTTCTCGATCTGGCTGCGCCGCGGCCATGCGCACTTCAGCGCCGGACAGCTCGAACCGGTGCTACCCGATCCACCGGTAGAGGCGCCATCGCCGGGCCCTGCAGCCGTCCCGACCGCCTTGGCGGCGGACGAGGAGCGCACGCGCGCCAGCGTGCTCGTCGTCGACGACCACGCCGAAGTGCGCCGCTACCTGGTCGATCGCCTGGGTGATGCCTATCGGGTGCTGGCCGCCAGCCATGGCGACGAGGCGCTGGCGCGTATTGCCGAAGCGTTGCCGGATGTGGTGGTCAGCGACGTGATGATGCCGGGCGTCGATGGCCTGAAGCTGGCGCAGGCGCTGCGCAGCGATCCGGATACGGCCGGTGTGCCGCTGCTGCTGCTGTCGGCGAAGGCGCACAAGCGTGACATCGTGCGCGGGCTCGAGGCGGGTGCCGACGATTACCTGACCAAGCCCTTCGACACCTCAGAGTTGATTGCGCGCATCGAGGCGCTGCTGGAGATGCGACGACGCTTGCGGCGCGAGGCGATGGCGACCGTGGCAACGCCAGTGGCCGTCGACGCGACGTCGGCGCTGACGCCGGAGGCGCCGCTCGATGCCGCTGAAGCGCGCTTCCTTGCCCGCGTCGATGCGGCGCTGGAGCAGGGCATCGCCGATTCGGCCTTCGGTGTCGCCGAGCTGGCGCAGGCCGTGCACGTCGACCGCGCCACGCTGTTCCGGCGGCTCAAGGAGCTGCGGGCGGTCACGCCCAGCGAGCTGATCCGAGAACGCCGCCTGGCCCGTGCCTGCCAGCTGCTGGCTGGCCGTCGCGGTTCGGTGTCGGAAGTGGCCTATGCAGTCGGCTACGACAGCCTCTCGCACTTCGCCCAGGCCTTCCGCAAGCGCTACGGACAGCCGCCTTCGGCGATGTTGGGGGGTACGGCAGCCGGGTAGGGTGTGGTGCGCGCAGCGCACCGCACCCTACGGTGGAGCCAGCGGCTCAACCCAGCGCCTGCATCAACTCCGGCACGACCTTGAACAGATCGCCGACAAGGCCGATGTCGGCCACTTCGAAGATCGGCGCCTCGGCGTCCTTGTTGATCGCGACGATGGTGCCAGCGTCCTTGATGCCGGTGAGGTGCTGGATCGCGCCAGAGATGCCGACCGCGATGTACAGCTCGGGCGCGATGATCTTGCCGGTCTGGCCGACCTGCATGTCGTTCGGCGCGTAGCCGGCGTCGACCGCGGCACGCGAGGCGCCGACGCCGGCCTTGAGCTGGTCGGCGAAGTCGTAGATCAGCTTGAAGGCATCGGCGCTGCCGAGCGCACGGCCGCCGGAGACCACCACGCGTGCGGTCTGCAGGTCGGGGCGATCGCCACCGCCCTGCTCGAGGCCGACGAAGCGGGTGTGCGTGGGCGCGGCGAAGTCGATCGAAACCGACTCGACCGGCGCGCTGCCGCCGCCCGGGGCGGCTGGGAAGGAGGCGGTGCGCACGGTGGCGACGACGAGCTGGCCGGCCGGCGCCTTGACCGTGACGATGGCGTTGCCGGCGTAGATCGGGCGCTTGAAGGTGTGGCTGTCCTCGACCGCCATCACGTCCGAGACCTGGCTGACGCCGAGCTTGGCGGCGATGCGCGGCATCAGGTCCTTGCCGAAGGTGGTCGAGGGGCCGAGGACGTGGCTGTAGCCCGAAGCCAGCGCCAGCACCTGCGGCGCGTAGACGGCGGCCAGCGCATTCCCATTGGCGGCATGGGCATGCGTCAGCACCTTGGCGACACCGGCGATCTGCGCGGCCTCGGCGGCGATCGCGGCCGGATCGGTGGCCAGCACCAGCACGTGGATCTCGGCGCCGGCGATCTTGCTGGCGCAGCTCACGCACTTGGCGGTGGCGGGGTTGAGCTTGCCGTTGAGGTGCTCGGCGATGATGAGGATCTTGGACATGGCGGTTCCTCCCGGGAGGAATGGATCAATGGTGGAAAGGATTCGGCGCATCGTGCCGGAGGGCACGAGGGCGAGAGGGCACGAGGGCACGGAAGAGCGGGCTCGCTGCGAGCATCCGCATCTGCGTGACCTCGTGCCCTCGTGCCCTCGTGCCCTCGTTCACTCGGCGTGTTCCTTGACTCTGTTCAGGTCTGTTCGGCTTCGGACCACGGGCGGGGATGGATGCGAATCCGATCCCTGACTTGGGGTCGGTCGCCTGCCCCTGCCGCCCCGCCCCTTACAGCAGGCCCTTGGCCTTCAGCGCGCCGATCAACTCCGGCACGTCCTTGACGACGACGCCCTTCTGCCGCTTCGGCGGCGGGGCGTAGTGGGTGGTGACGAGGTGGTCACCCGACTCGACACCCAGGCTTGCCAGTTCCAGCGTCTCGCGCGGCTTGCTCTTGGCCTTCATGATGTCCGGCAGCTTGATGAAGCGCGGCGTGTTGAGGCGGAGATCCACGCTGACCACCGCCGGCAGGTCCACTTCCAGGGTCTCCAGGCCCACGTCGACCTCGCGGGTCACGCGCGCCACGTTGCCGTCGACCTCAACCTTGCTGGCAAAGGTCGCCTGCGGGCGATCGAGCAATGCGGCCAGCATCTGCGCGGTCTGGTTGGCGTCGTCGTCGATCGCCTGCTTGCCGAGCAGCACGAGCCCCGGCTGCTCCTTCTCCACCAGCTTCTGGAAGACGCGCGCAGCGGTCAGCGGCTGGATCGGCTGCTCGGTCTTCACCAGGATGCCGCGGTTGGCACCCATGGCCAGACCCGAGTCGATCTGCTGCATGGCGAGCTGCGGGCCGATCGAGACCACGACGACTTCGGTGGCCTTGCCGGCCTCGCGCAGGCGCAGGGCTTCTTCGAGCGCGATCTCGTCGAAGGGATTGACGCTCATCTTGACGCCGTCGATGGCGACACCGCTGCCGTCAGGCTTGACCTGCACGCGCACCGTGTAATCGACCACCCGCTTGAGTCCGACCAGGATCTTCATGGGCTGCCCCGCTCGCTTGGGATTGGCAAAGATCGCCGATGGTAGCCAAAGCGATGCCGAGGAAGGAAGCCAGCGCGGCCTCGCAGGTAGACTGATTCGTCTACCGATCGCCCCGGAGCCACCCGATGGACCGTCGCCGTTTCCTCGCTTCCACCGCCATCGCCGGCGCCGCCGGCACGCTCGCCGCCTGCGGCGGTGGCCCCGCGCCTGCTGCCGGAGGCGAGGGCGCGGCCCCGGCGCGCAGGATCCAGTGGAAGATGGTGACCTCCTGGCCGCTGAATTTTCCCGGCCTCGGCACCGGCGCGGCGAAGCTGGCCGCGCTGATCGGCACACTCAGTGGTGGACGGCTGACGGTGAAGGTCTACGGCGCCGGCGAGCTGGTGCCAGCCTTCGAGGTCTTCGATGCCGTCGCCCAGGGCACTGCCGAGATCGGCCACAGCGGGGCGTATTACTGGAAGGGCAAGAGCGAGGCCGCGCAGTTCTTCTCGGCCGTGCCCTTCGGCATGAATGCGCAGGAGATGAACGGCTGGCTGTACCACGGCGGTGGCCTCGAACTGTGGCGCGAGGTCTACGCGCCCTTCGGCCTGATTCCCTTCCCCGGCGGCAACTCGGGCCCGCAGATGGCCGGCTGGTTCCGCAAGCCGATCACCTCGATCGCCGACCTGAAGGGCCTGAAGATGCGCATGCCGGGCCTGGGCGGCGAAGTGCTGCAGCGTCTCGGCGGCTCGCCGGTGAACATCCCCGGCGCCGATCTCTACACCGCGATGCAGACCGGGGCCATCGATGCCACCGAGTGGGTCGGCCCCTACAATGATCTCGCCTTCGGCCTGCACAACGTCGCCAAGCACTGCTACTACCCGGGCTGGCACGAGCCCGGCACCACGCTCGAATGCATGGTCAACCAGGCCGCCTTCGAGGCGCTGCCGGAGGACCTGCAGGCGATCGTCGAGGCCGCCTGCCGCAGCGTCAACGGAGACATGCTGGCCGACTACACCGCGCAGAACTACCGGGCGATGGAAGTGCTCGAGCAGGAACACGGCGTGCAGTTCCTGCCGCTGCCCGAGGACGTGCTCGCCGCGCTGCGCGAAGCCAGCGCCGCCGTGCTCGCCGAACTGGCCGCGCGCGACCCGCTCTCGGGCAAGGTCTACGAGAGCTTCCGCGCCTTCCGCGCCGGCGCGATGCGCTGGCACGAGGTGTCGGAGGTGGCCTTCTACCGGGCGCGGGGGTGAGGGGCGGCGGTAGGAGCGCCCTCTGGGCGCGATCGGCTCTTGCGGCAATTCCTTTCGCGCGCAGAGCGCGCTCCTACGGGCGTCGGCTTCCCCGAGCCCCCGTTCAAACCGACGCTGTTACCATTCGGCACCACTGTCAGCAGGACCCGGGCCCGGCATGAACGAAAGCGTCGAGTCGCTCGAAGCCACGCCGGCGCCGCGTCGGCGCACGGGCGTGCGAGCCCTGCGCTATGCCGTGCGCACGCCGCTGCTGCTCTGGCACATCACGATCCACCTGCCGCTCACCCTGCTGGTGGTCAACCGCGTCGGCGAGCGCATCGTCTGGGACGGCGAACACCTGCGCCATCGCGCGATCCGCTGGTGGTCGGGCGGGCTGATGCGGATCTTCGGCTTCCGCGTGGTGCGCATCGGTGAGCCGATCGAGGGTCCCGCGCTGGCCGTGGCCAACCACCTGTCGTGGCTGGACATCGAACTGATCCACAGCCAGCGCGCGGTCGAATTCGTCGCCAAGGCCGAGATCAGCCGCTGGCCGATGATCGGCTGGCTGGCGCGCCGTGCCGGCACCATCTACCACCGCCGCGGCAGCACCGAGTCGCTGGCCAGCGTGGCGCAGATGATGGTCGAGCGCCTGAAGCAGGGCGCGCAGGTCGGCGTGTTTCCGGAGGGCGGCACCACCGATGGCAGCCGTGTGCGCACCTTCCACGCGCGCATCTTCCAGACCGCCGTGGAGGCGCAGGTGCCGGTGCAACCGGTGGCCTTGCGCTATGTGCGCGACGGTGAGCCCAATCCCAACGTGCCCTTCCTCGACGGCGAGAGCTTTTTCGCCAACTTCGTGCGCGTGCTCGGCGAGCCGCCGATGCACGCCGAGGTGCACTTCCTCGAGCCTTTGCCGCCGCACTCCGAAGGGCGCCGTCGCCTCGCAGAGGGCGCGCGCGAGCGCATCGCCCGCGCGCTGGGCCACGACGCTTGAGTCCGCCGAAACACAGCCAGTGGACGATCGGCTTCCGCCGTCGCGGGCCGCTCGCCAATGCCCATGTGCAGTCGCTACTGGCCTCGAGCGGCCTGCGCCGCGCCGCTGCCAGACTGCGCTTCCCGGGCCTGCACGAGGCCAGCACGCAAGTCATCCTCGACTGCGGCGAGGGCGTGCGCCTCGAGGGCTTCCACTCGGTGCAGAGCGTGCTGCCGCGCTCGCGCGGGCTGGTGGTGCTGATGCACGGCTGGGAGGGCTCGGTGCAGTCGAGCTATCTCCTGGTCAGCGCCGGACGCCTGCTCGCCGCCGGCTTCGACGTGTTCCGCCTGCACTTCCGTGACCACGGCGACACCCACCACCTCAACGAGGGCCTGTTCCACTCCTGCCGCATCGGCGAGGTCGTCGGTGCCGTACGGGCGGTGCAGGAGCGCTACCAGCCGCGCCGGCTGCTGCTCGCGGGTTTCTCGCTGGGCGGCAACTTCTGCCTGCGCGTCGGCCTGCGTGCCGAGGCGGCGGGGATCGAGCTGGCCCATGTGTTCGCGGTCTGCCCGCCGATCGATCCCGGCGCCAGTCTCGATGCCATCGAGACCGCGCCCTGGGTCTACGAGCGCTACTTCATCGCCAAGTGGGTGGATTCGCTGAAGCGCAAGCAGGCGCTTTATCCGCAGAAGTACGATTTCAGTGAATGGCTGGCCAAGCCGACGCTGCGCAACCTGACGGCGCGCCTCGTCGAGCAGTACACCGAGTACGGCCGGCTGGAGCGCTACCTCGACGGCTACTCGATCGGCGGCGATCGCCTCGCCGCGCTGAGCGTCCCGGCCACCGTGATCACCGCCCACGACGACCCGGTGATCCCGATCGGTGACTACCACGGCTTGCGCCTGTCGTCCTCGACCGAACTGGTGCTCACCGACCACGGCGGCCACTGCGGCTTCATCGAGGACTGGCGGCTGAAGAGCTGGATCGAGGACGTCATGGTCGAGCGGCTGGTGGCGGCGGCGTGAGTGGGAAAAGCATTTGGTCCGCAAAGAACGCAAAGGGCGCGAAGAAGAGCAGATGACTGTGCGTCGCGCTCCCGATGAGGGCGTGATCGCTGGTTCCGCGACACACCTTCACAGTCGAAGGCATCCGCAAGCCGCTTCGTTCCTCAACGTGTTTCCGTCGCTTGAAGCGTCGAACCTCGGCTTCCGACCTGAGCTCCCTTTGCGTCCTTCGCGTCCTTTGCGGACCATCGCTCTTCGGTGAGGACCAACTGCCCCGCCCCCACGCAAAGCATCGTGACGTTCGCCTGATCCTCTTCCCGCGTTGACGCGGCTGCGACTAGTGTCGGCGCTCCTGCTTTCAGGGATCGCCGATGATGCCCAGCCGCTCACTCCTCGCCGTCGCACTCCTTT
>JANJUH010000449.1 GCA_024710675.1 Lysobacterales bacterium | reverse complement strand
GGTGCTGGCGAACCTCTCCGCCGCGGGCTTCCATATCCAGTTTCCACCCGCTGAAATGGAGCGTGGCGAGGCGTAGTGGATCTGCCCGCGGGGCTCGGCTCGTTGCCTAGTCGTCATTCCGGCGAAGGCCGGAATCCAGTGCCTTTCTAAGCCTCGCCGCAAGTCCGACCTGGATCCCGGCCTTCGCCGGGATGACGATGACCGACCCCGTCGCGGGATTGAATCTCGCCCGCGGAATCTTCGCCTGCGGCGAAAGCTCCGCCCTACGCCCCCCTACTGCCCATTCGCCGCACACTCGAGCGTGATGTCGTCCACGTAGAAGCTCGACACCCCGCTGCCGCCCGGATTGCTGTACTCGAAGCGGATCTCCTGCGCCTGGCCGTTGGCGAAGGCGGACAGATCGATGCTGCGGGCGACATAGTCCGGCTCGGTGCTGGCCGACTCGGTGAAGGTGCGGACGGTGGTGCTGCCGACCTTGACCAGCAGGGTCGCGTCGAAAGGTGCGGTGCTGCGGGCGTGGCGCAGGAAGAAGTTGAGGTGGCGGGGCGCGCCGGCCGGGATCGTGACGGTCTGGGTCAGCGTCGAGCTTTCGGCAGACGCGATGCCGCCGAACCAGGCGTAGAAGCTGCCGGTACGCGGCACGGGATTGGTGCCGTCGTTGGGGCACAGGCCATCGGCGCAGTAGACGGCGCCGAAATTGCTCGAGCTCGAGCCCCAGTTCGGGTTGCTCTGGCCGTTCGGCGTGGTGGCTTCAAGGGAGGGATCGAGCAGCAATTGGGCCGGGGTGCACACCGGCGGGTTCTCGCCATCCTCGAAACCCGACTCGAACAGCGGCGGCTCCGGGCCGCTCGCCGCGGGGCAGGACAAGGTCCATGCCACCGTGCTGGCGCTGCCCGGGTCGCGCGTCTCGGTGCAGCTCAGCGTTGCGGTGGCGGGATTGGCGCCGCGCGTGCAGGTCAAGGCGATCGAACCCGTCGTGCTGCCGAGGTTGAACACGCCACCGGCGGGACTGACCACGGGCGCGCCGAAGGCCGTCGCGCCGCTGCCGCTGATCGCACACCCTGACAGCGTGGTCGAGCCACTGCCCTGCGCGCCACTGGCGCTGATCGCGATGCTGGCCTGTGCGGTGCCGGCCACGCCTGCGGGGAAGACAGGCCCCGTTCCGGGCGTTGCTGTGCTGCCGGCTGCCGGCGTGTAGCTCAGGTTGGGCGCGGCATTGCCACCGCCGCCGCCCTGTGTGCAGCCGGCCCAGTGGCAGGGATTGGCCGCAGAGTGGCCGAGCATCGCGGTGTACTTGGGCGAGGTCGCCGGGTCCTGGTCCTGGAACTCCAGCAGTCCCCAGCGGCCGAAGGGTCCCCAGCGGCCGACGTTGACGAAGTGCGCGAACTCGTCGCCGTTGTTGCGCCAGTCCGACCAGTAGGTGCGGTAGATCGTCTCCATCCGCGCGTCCGCGTTGGCTGCATCGAAGATCGTGTTGCAGGTGTTGTCGAAGGTGAAGCCGCCGACGCCGGCCAGGTGCTGGCCGCCCTCGTAAGCGATATGGCGGATGCCTGAGCCCGGAAACTGCGTGGTCAGCATCTGCCGGCTGCCCTCCATGAAACCGCGGGCGCGCGCCAGGCCCTGCGTCTGCAGGTGGTCGAGGAAGGCCGTGGTGCTGGCGTAGATCGCCGGATGGCTGTCCGGGTTGAAGCCGTTGTCGGGCGTGCAGTACTCGGTCCCGAAGTAGGGTGCGCTGGCGTAGGCGTCGGTGCGGCTGGCCACGGTGAAGGACTGGCCGCTGACATTGCGCGCCATGATCTGGCGTCCGAGATCCGGATTGGCGGCCTGTGCTGCGATCACCCGGATCAGGCGCTGGCGGGCAGAGCCACCGAAGACCGTATCGAAGCGATCGAAGATTTCCACGGAGCGATCGCCCCAGGCACGCACCAGCGCCTCGAAGCAGGCGCTGCCGGCAGGCTGCGGGATCGAGAAGGTGTTGGGATCGATCTCGCAGGCGATGCCGTTGCCGGGCACGCCGTCCTGCTGGCAGTTCGCCGCCAGGTCCGGGAAGGACGGGCAGAAGTCCGAGCCGATCTCGCGGCCCTGGCTGAAGATGCCGTTCCAGTTCTCGTTGCTGTATTCGAGATAGATCTTGCGATCGCTGCGGAAGTTGTCGCGCAGGATCGTCGCGAAGCCATCGATGAAGGCGTTGTCGGCGCGGTGCGGCAGGTTGATCCAGATGTCGCTGGCCAGGCGATTGCCGAGTTCGGCCATGATCGCCGCGGGCACACGGTGCCAGAACGCGCTGGTCACCGTCGGATAGTCGGCCAGCGTGCGGACCTGGGAGCTGTTGGTCTCCATCCAGTCCATGAAGCGGATCATGCGATAGGGCGCGACATTGGCCAGGAAACGCGGCTGGAAGAGCTGCGCTTCGGCCACGCCGGCCGTCGTGTAGAGCTGGCAGGTGCCGCCGCCCGCACAGGGATTGCCGGCATCGCAGGCGCGCCGGTCGTTGTTGGAGCAGACGCCGCCCGGCGGCAGGATGCGGATGTTGCGCGGATGGTTGCCGGCGGTGATCGCCGTCAGGTTGAATCCGATGTTGTTGCCGGTGCTGCTGGCGACATCGAAGACGATCTCGCCCGGGTTGTTGCTGACCACGCTGGCGCCGAAGAACTGGAAAGTGCCGGCGCCGTCGAAGCGCATCGTGTACTGCCCCGCCGGCAGCCGCCCGGGCGTGTTGCCGGCGTGGACCACGGTGCGGATGACCTGGTTGGCCGCAAGGCCTGTCACATAGCCGTCGGCATCGCGGGCGATGGCCACCGGGCAGGCATTGGGCGCGCTGCAGGATGGATTGCCGCCCGGCTCGCGACAATCGAAGCAGCCGCTGGCATTGCCCGGGATCCAGTCGCGCGCGGTCTTCATCAGGTTGACGAAGGGGAACTCGTCGCTGAAGTCCACCGTGCTGTTGAGGTTGCTGCCGAGGGGGGCGTTGGGGTCGTCACCGGCATGGGCGAGGGGTGCGGCCGCGAGGGCTACGGCGGCCAGCACGAGCAGGAGGGCTTTGCAGACGGACGGGTACATTCGGGACTCCACGGGTGCGGCTTACCCATGCATACCCGAAATCATGGCGCGACCCGCCATCGTCGGGGGAACAGCCACCGGCCGCCGTGCAAAGTTCACAGAACGAGAAGTCGGCCATGGCAATGGCCAGGACATACGCCGAAGGCCGGTCAGTGCCCGAAGCACCAGCGCTTGTTGGTCGGGATTCATCCCGACTCCCTTGCCTGGCTCGAGGAAGAGCGCCAGGGCCAGGACCTGCGCCGAAGGCCGGTCAGTGCGCGAAGCACCAGCGCTTGTGGGTCGGGATTCATCCCGACTCTCTTGCTTTGCCTGACGAAGAGCGTCCGAATGAATTCGGACCCACAGAATCCGGGCCCACAGCATCCGGACCCACGGAATCCGGCTCAAAGCCAGCGTCGCGTCAGCGCCTTCAGCACCGCCTGGGTGCGGTCGCGGCTGTCGAGTTTGAGCAGGATGTCGCTCATGTAGTTTTTCACGGTGCCCTCGGAAAGGTGCACGGTGCGCGCGATTTCCTTGTTCGAGAAGCCGCCGGCCACCAGCCGCAGGATCGCGGTCTCACGCTCGGTCAGCGGCGAGGTGCCGGCAGCCTCGGCCGGCAGCCGCACGGCGGCGAAGCTGACCGGCTGCAGCAGGGTGCCGCCGGCGGCAACGGCATGGATGGCAGCGGCCAGGTCGTCCGGCGTTGCATCCTTCAGCAGGAAGCCCTGGGCGCCGGCGGCGACGGCCCGCCGCATCAGCTCGGTATCGTCGAAGGTGGTCAACAGGATCACCGGCGTCGCGTCTCCCTGCGCGCGCAAGCGGCTGATCAGCTCGATGCCATCGACGCCCGGCATGCGGATGTCGCTGACGATCACATCGACGGGCCGCTGCGGCAGCGCCGCGAGCAACTGCCCGCCGTCCGAGGCCTCGAGCGCCACCTCGATACCGGCGTGCCCGTGCAGCAATGCGCTCAGCCCCCGCAACACCAGGGCCTGGTCGTCGACCAGGGCAATCCGCACGGGAGTCGGGTCAGTCATCGAGTGGCCACTGCGCGCGCAGTTCGGCGCCACCCGCAGGCAGCGCGACCAGGGACAGCGAGCCGCCCAGGCCGGCCAGCCTTTCGCGCATGCCGGTCAGGCCGTTGCCTTCGCGCTGTGTTGTGGGCGAGCGGCCATCGTTGCGCACCGAGACCGTGATCGCACCGCCGTCGCGCCGGATGTCCATGCCAATGTGGCGCGCCTGGCCGTGGCGCACCGCATTGGTGATGCCCTCCTGCACGCAGCGCAGCACCATCTCGGCCATGGACACCGAATCGAGAACCAGCCCTTCCTCGATACGCACATCGAAGCGCACGCCGGGGAAGGGTCGGGTCAGCGCCGCCAAGGAGGCGCCGAGATCGATGCCATCGCGCTGGCGCAACTCACCGACCACGGCACGGATATCGGCCAGCAACTCGTCAGCCAGTTGGCTCGCAGTCGCCAGTTCCTCACGTGCGCCGCAGGCCGGATCGCGCCCGAGCAGGCGCAGGTTGAGCTTCATCGCCGTCAGCTTGTGGCCGGCCACATCGTGCAGCTCGCGCGACAAGCGCAAGCGCTCGGCGCTGCGCGCGCTCTGCTCCAGCAGATGTTGCGTCGCCAGCAACTCGGCATGGGTCTCGGCGAGGCGCTCGCGGGCGCGATCGGCGCTGACCGCGTAGTGCACCGTCAGCATCGCGAAGGTCTGGAAGGCGAGCAGCGAGAGCAGGGACAGCAGCGCACTGGTGACGCTGATCCCCTGCACCCAGATCGCGAACAGGCCGAGGTTCGCAAGGACGATGCCGGCCAGCGCCAGGCGCACCGGGTAGATCGCGATCGCCTGCGCCGCGACGATGATCATCAGCACCGCCGGCCCGCCTTCGCGCAGGAACAGGCTGGCGAGCAGGACCGAGGCGCCCTGCAAAGGGACGGCAAGCTGAACCAGCAAGGGCCGCGGCTCTGCCGGCATGTTGATCGCCAGGTAGGCGGCCATCATCGTCGCGAGCGCCAGCGTCCCAGCCACCTCGCTGGGCTGGCCGGACATCACCCGGGTCCACTCCGGAGCCTGCAACATCACCACCAGCCAGGTGACAAAGGCGGCCAGGTTCAACGGGGCCAGCCAGCCGCCGTGCCAGGGCTTGCCGCTCATGTAGACGTCGTTCGATTGCATGGCCGCAGTGTAGCAACGCGCACCGGCGCCCGAGCCGCGAAGGTGACTTCAGTCACCCGCAGCAGGTGACCCCCGGCACCTCGGCGAGAGGCCACCGCTCGTCGATGCTGGATCCACCTGCAACGGAGCACGGACATGAGCGTCTATCAAGCCCTTCTCTACGGTCACATTGCCGCCGGCACGGTGGCACTGCTGACCTTCTGGACTGCCGCCTTCGCCCGCAAGGGCTCACCGCTGCACCGCGGCGTCGGCAAGGCCTACCTGGCCGCCATGCTGGTGATCCTCGGCACCGCCGCTCCGATGGCTGCGTTCATCGGCTACTACGGGCACCCAGGCATCGCGACCTTCCTGGCCTACCTCGTCGTGATCACGGGCACCTCGGTGTGGCTGAGCCGCCGCGCGATCCGGCTGAAGCGTGAGCGCGAGCAGTACTTCGATTCACGCTTCCGCCTGGTCGGCATCTTCAACCTGGTCGCCGGCCTGGTGGTCTTCGCCATCGGCGTGCAGCTCGGTAACGCGCTGCTGATGGGCTTCTGCTGGATCGGAGTGCTCATTGGCGTGCAGATGCTGCGGCAGCACCGCCAGCCGCCGGCAACGGCCAACTGGTGGCTGCGCGAGCACTACGGCGCGATGCTCGGCAACGGCGTCGCCACCCACGTCGCCTTCCTCGGGATTGGAATGCGCGAGTGGATCCTCGCCACCGGGCTGCCCTGGCTGCAGCTGGCGCCGTGGTTCCTGCCCCTTGCGGTGTCGATGATCGCCAGCGTGTGGCTGGACCGCCGTTACGGAGGTGCCCCCAGGGCTCCGGCCGCAGCGCCGGTCCAGGCAGGCTGAGGCCGCGCTACGATGGCGGGGTCCCCACCGACCCCGCCATTGCCGTGGAACTGACCCTGACCACCCCTGCCCTGCTGTTCCCGGCGATCTCCTTGTTGCTGCTCGCCTACACCAACCGCTTCCTCGCCGTCGCCGCGGTGATCCGCGCACTGCACCCGCAGGCGCGCACCGGTCCCGGGCACTTCCGCGAGGAACTGCGCAGCCTGCGCCACCGCATCGATTTGATCCGCTGGATGCAGGCGGTCGGCGTCTCCAGCCTGTTCTGCTGCGTGCTCTGCATGTTCCTGCTGTTCGCCGGCTGGGTGCTGGCGGGGCAACTGGTCTTCGG
Source organism: Lysobacterales bacterium (assembly GCA_024710675.1). GTDB lineage: Bacteria > Pseudomonadota > Gammaproteobacteria > Xanthomonadales > SZUA-5 > JANJUH01. The sequence continues at coordinate 4,159 of JANJUH010000449.1, read as the reverse complement.
CACCGCGCTGTTGCTCTTGCTGGCCTCGTTGGGCCTGTCGGTCTGGGAGATCCACATCTCCGCCCGGGCGCTGAACCTGCATCTGTCGGACCTCGAGCAAGGATGACGCTGCGCTGCGGCATAATCGCGGGTTCCGTCCGCGCAATCAGCCGCCCATGTCCGCCCCGACCTTCCAGGAACTGATCACCCGCCTGAACGCCTACTGGGCCGACCAGGGCTGCGTGCTGATCCAGCCGCTCGACACCGCCGTCGGTGCCGGCACCTTCCATCCCGCGACTTTCCTGCGCTGCCTGGGGCCGGAGCCCTGGAACGCTGCCTACGTGCAGCCCTCGCGCCGCCCGACCGATGGCCGCTATGGCGAGAACCCGAACCGCCTGCAGCACTACTACCAGTACCAGGTGGTGCTGAAGCCCTCGCCGCAAAACATCCTCGAGCTTTATTTCGGCTCGCTGACGGCGCTCGGCATCGATCCGCTGACCCACGATCTGCGCCTGGTGGAGGACAACTGGGAATCGCCGACGCTGGGTGCGTGGGGCCTGGGCTGGGAGGTCTGGCTCAACGGCATGGAAGTCACCCAGTTCACCTACTTCCAGCAGGCCGGCGGCCTCGAGTGCAAGCCGGTCACCGGCGAGATCACCTACGGCCTCGAGCGCCTGTGCATGTACCTGCAGAACGTGGAGAACGTCTACGACCTCGTGTGGACCCGCGGCCCGCAGGGTGTTGTGCGCTACGGCGATGTCTTCCACCAGAACGAGGTGGAGCAGAGCGCGTACAACTTCGAGCACGCCGATGTCCCGGAACTCTTCCACGCCTTCGATGCGCACGAGCGCGAGGCTTTGAAGCTGGTCGAACTCGGCCTGCCGCTGCCGGCCTACGACCAGGTCTGCAAGGCCAGCCACAGCTTCAACCTGCTGGATGCGCGCCGCGCGATCAGCGTCACCGAGCGCCAGCGCTACATCCTCCGTGTGCGCACGCTCGCAAAGGCCGTCGCCGAGGCCTATCACGCGCAGCGCGAGAAGCTGGGCTTCCCGGGCCTGCGCGCGGCGGCGTGAGGCCGATCGAAGGACTGACCGGACACTTCGAATGGCGTCGTCATTCCCTATGAGAACGAGCAAGGGGCAAGGGGCAGGGGGCAGGGGTCCGGTTCTGTTGCACTGGCCGGCCGCGACGCGAAACGGATCCCCTGCCCCTTGCCCCCTGCCCCTGTCCTCGATGCGCCAATGAGCGCGCCGGACGCAGGCCACCGAGCCGCCCACCTCTTCACGCATACAGAGCCCCCATGACCACGACCGCCGATCTGCTCGTCGAACTCTTGTGCGAGGAACTGCCCGCCAAGGCTCTCGCCGAACTCGCCACCAGCCTGCGCGACGGGCTGTCCGATCGCCTGCAGAAGGCTGGCGTCGCGCACGACGGCGATGCCGCCCAAGCCCTTTGGACGCCGCGCCGGATCGCTGCGCTGATTCCCGGCGTGGCCTTGCAGGCCCCCGAGCAACAGATCGAGCGTCGCGGCCCGGCTCTGGCGGCCGGGACCGGTCCTGATGGTGCGCCGAGCAAGGCCCTGGTCGGCTTCGCCCAGTCTTGCGGCGTCACGGTCGATGCGCTCGAAAAGCTCGAAACCGACAAGGGCGCCTGGTTCGTCTATCGCACCCGCAAGCCAGGCGCGCTGACCGCCGATGTGTTGCCGGCGATCGTCCGCGAGAGCCTGGAATCGCTGCCGCAGGGCAAGCCGATGCGTTGGGCCGACAACGACTTTGCCTTCCTGCGCCCGGTCCATGGCCTGGTGGTGCTGCTCGGCGAAATGGTGGTGCCGGCCGAGGCTTACGGGGTCAAGAGCGGAAGGCGGACGCGCGGCCATCGCTTCCACCACCCGGAAGAGCTTTCGATTGCCCGACCGGCGGATTACCTGAGTGCGCTCGAAGCGGCATGGGTGCTGGTCGACCCCGCGGTGCGGCGTGAGCGCGTGCGGGCGCGGGTCGCCGAAGCAGCCACCGCGGCCGGCGGCAGTGCGCGGATGCCGGCGGACCTGGTCGAGGAAGTCAGCAACCTCACCGAGTGGCCGTGCCCGATCGCCTGCACGATCCCGGCCGACTTCATGCGCCTGCCAGAGGCGGTCATCGTCACGACGATCGAGACGCACCAGCGCTTCTTCCCGGTGCTCGATGCCAGCGGCCACCTGATGCCGGTGTTCATCGGCGTCGCCAACATCGAGAGCCGCGATCCGGCCGAGATCCGCAAGGGCTACGAGCGCGTGGTGCGCCCGCGCCTGTCGGATGCGGCCTTCTTCTTCGACCAGGACTTGAAGCAGCCACTGGCGGAGCACGTCGAGGGATTGAAGGCCGTCACCTACCAGCAGAAGCTGGGGACGCTTTACGACAAGACCACACGCGTCATCGCGCTCGCTCGTCGCATTGCGCCGGCCGTCGGCGTCGATCCGGCCCAGGCCGAGGCCGCCGCGCGCTTGTCGCGGGCCGACTTGCTGAGTCGCGTCGTCGGCGAGTTCCCGGAGTTGCAGGGGCAGATGGGTCGCGCCTATGCGCTCGCGCAGGGCCAGCCCGAAGCCATTGCCATTGCGCTGGACGAGGTCTATGCGCCGCGTCAGTCCGGAGCGCCCATCGCGGCCTCGCCCTTGGGTCGTGCACTGGCCATTGCCGAGCGACTCGATACGCTGGCCGGCATCTTCGCCGTGGGCCTGAAACCGACCGGCAACAAGGATCCCTTCGCGCTGCGTCGCGCCGCGCTGGGTTTGGCCCGTACACTGATCGAGAGCGGCATCCGACTCGATCTGCCGCAAGTGCTCGAGGCCGCCATCATCGGCGTCCCGGCGCAGAGCCTGAAGGACTACCTCGGGAAGATCGCCAACCAGGCTTTCGACAGCGGCTTGCTCGGCAAACTGGCCGACCAGCTCACCGCGCCGGCGGTCGACGAGCTCTACGAGTTCATCCTCGAACGCACGCGCGCCTACTACCTCGATGCCGGCATCACGTCCGATGTCTTCGAGGCCGTGGCCGCGCGCAGGCCGCACGACCTCGTCGATTTCGACCAGCGTCTCAAGGCCGTGCTGGCCTTCAAGGCGCTGCCAGCTTGCGCGGGCCTTGCCGCAGCGAACAAGCGCATTCGCAACATCCTCCGTAAAGCCGGCGAATCCGGTATCGACATCGCCGCGCTGCCGCCGGTCGATGCCGCGCGCCTGCACCACGATGCCGAGCACAGCCTCAATAGCGCGCTGCAGGCAGCAGAATCGGCGGTGCTGCCGCGCTTCGGCGCAGGCGACTATGTCGAAGGCCTGAGCCGGCTGGCGGAACTGCACGCTCCGGTCGATGCCTTCTTCGAGGGCGTCATGGTGATGGCCGAGGACGAGGCGGTGCGCAACACGCGCCTCGCGCTGCTAGATCGCCTGTCTGCGCTCTTCCTGCGCGTGGCCGATGTTTCGCTGCTCGCATCGTGAAACCGAGGGGTGCAGGATAGGCAAGCCTGGGTCAGCGGAGTCACATCATGAATGCCAGCGACCATGCCGCACTGATCGAGCGCTTCTACCGCGCCTTCGCCAGCCGTGACGCGGCCGGCATGGCGGCCTGTTACCACCCGGGTGCGCGCTTTTCGGATCCCGCATTCCCGGACCTGCACGGAGCCGACATCGGCGCGATGTGGGCGATGCTGTGTGCGCGGGCGCAGGAATTCTCGCTGGAGTTCAGCGGCATCGAAGCCGATGAGGAACGGGGCCGTGCCCACTGGGAACCGCGCTACCGCTTTGCACGCACCGGCCGCATGGTGCACAACATCATCGACGCGGAGTTCCGCTTCCAGGATGGGTTGATCATCGAACACCGCGATCGCTTCTCCTTCTGGCGCTGGGCACGACAAGCCCTGGGGCCGGCCGGCCTGCTGCTTGGCTGGACACCGTTCCTGCGTGGGAAGGTGCAGGCCGAGGCGGCGAAGGGACTGGCGTTGTGGAAGGAGAAACGTTGAGGTCGCGCACGGGTGGGCCAGGGGCCATTCCCGTTGGCGAGCGCACGATGCGCGAGCCCTACGGGCATTGAGTCTCCTGCGGCGGTAGATTGTCTGACAGCGTGTGATGGAACAGACGGGCCTATAGCTCAACGGTTAGAGCAGGAGACTCATAATCTCTTGGTTCCAGGTTCGAATCCTGGTGGGCCCACCA
>JANJUH010000440.1 GCA_024710675.1 Lysobacterales bacterium | reverse complement strand
CCGACAGGCCGGCCTCGGCCAGGCCAGGCACGGGACGACCCGGCGGGGCGCGTAGTGGTGGCGGAGCGAAGCCACCCGGACGTCCGGCCGGCGGCAAGCCGCGCAGCGGCGGACCGGGACGCAGTGGCGGCGGCGGAGGCGGACGCGGGCCGGGAAGATCCTGAGCGCCGCAGCCCCGCGCAGGAACGCCCGCGGGCGCGATCACCGCTAACCCCTTCGCGCGCAGGGCGCGCTCCTACGGCAGCGCTGTAGGAGCGCCCTCGGGCGCGATCGCGGGAGCCCGCATCAATCGTCCAGGTCGAGCGCCCCGCGGGTCTTTTCGCGACGGGCGTCTTCCTTGGCGTCGTACTCGGCCATGCAACGGCTGGTCTGCTTGACCATCACGCAATCGAGGTAATCGGTGATTTCGACCAGCGCCGCCCGGATGGCCTTGCCGGCCGGGGTCTTGTTCTGGCTGGCCAGCGTGCCGCCGAAGCCGCCCTTGTACAGGCCGACGCTCATGCCGCCGCCCTTGGCGTGACCCTCGATCGTGCGGGCGTAGTCGATCTCGCCGGTCTCGGCGTTGATGACACGCAGATCGACGGCGAGGTAGGCCTTCTCGCTCTTGCCACCCAGCGAAACGCCGCCGAAGCTGATGCCACCGCCGGTGCTCGAGGTCTCTTCCTCGTAGGCGGTCACGGTGCCGGTGACCAGATACTGCGCCCCGGTGATCTTGCCCATGCGCGCGCCGGTGCCGGCAGCGATTCGGCCGCTGGCGGCCATGTTCTGTTCCTCGAGCACGGCCTGGATGCTGTCTCGCTCGAGCACCTTGAACGAGCCGGTGGCCGACAGCTCGTTGCTCAGCATGCCCGCAAGCTCCCAACCCACACCACCGCGCCACCAGCCGGCGCCGGACTGGTTGTCGAACTCGAGCACCGCAACGGTGGGACGCTCTCCGCGAGCTTCCACCGTGGACGGCAGCGCGCCAGCCGCCAGAAGGGCCAATCCGCACCACAGCATGTTCTTCATGTCGCCTCCAACAGGGGATCAGGGGTCTTGCCGGCAGTTTAGCCCTTCAGGGTGGCCCCGCCAGCGGGTCTGTCAACGAGAACGGAAAAACGCGGGAAAACCGGCCATGCGATCTTCACCTTCGGCCCTTCGCCCGATCAGCGGTCCGCTTCCGCCAGCGCAGCCAGCGATTCCACACGGATCGCGGCCGGCACCGGGCCATCGGGCTGCCAGCGCTCGCCACCGTGACCGCTGTCAAGCAGGTGTTCCAGCCATTTGTTGGCGAAGCTGTTCATGCGACGCCGGTAGGCGGCGAGCTGCTTGGCCGGAGTGCCCGGCGCGAACAGGCGCATCTCGTGTTCGGGAAAGCGGCAATGCGTGACTTCCGCCTGCGCCGCGTCGTGATAGACACGCCAGTAGGACTCCGGCTCGAGCGCCGGCCCGTCACCACCCGGGATGTCGAGGCTCAGGCGCATCAGCGTGGTGTAGGGCTGCTGCTCGAGCAGGTCGAGCACCAGGTCCGGATGCCCCGCGCTGCGCGAGCGGTAACGTCCCGGAGCGTAGTCACGCACCGGGGCCAGCTTGCGCAGCCGCCGGTGGTTGTCGGCATAGAGCGCGAGCAACCACTCGAAACTGTTCGGCAACCAGCGCGCCGCGGGCCGGTCAGCGGCGTCCGCGAGACGGGGAGCGAGCGAATGACGTGCCGACACTAGCCCGCCCTGGGCAGGAAGAAGAACTCGCTGCCCTCGTGACCGGCATGCTTGAGCGCCGAATACTGCGGGCGCTGCGGCAGACGGGCGACGGCCGAACGCTGGCCCACCAACTCGGCGACCTGCTCGTACAAACGATAGCCCTCGGCCAGGCCATCGGCCTGTCGCAAGGTGGTCAGGAAGGCCTGGGCAAAGATCGAGTGCCCGCCACCCCCAACGTCGAGCACCGGCTGCAGGCCGCCCGAGGTGATTACCGTACGTGCCTTGACGCGCGAGATGAAGAGCAGGTCCTCTTCCTTGGCATCGAGCGGGATCGGCCGGATCGCATTGCCCGACAATGTGCCCGAGTAGCAGGAATCGGCCACCACCAGCACATGCTTGAGTTCGGAGGCCGCGATGTAGTCGCTGACCTGGTCGTTGCTGACCCAGCTCGCCGGATCGCCGGAGCGCCCGTCGACCGGAATCCAGTAACCCTGGCCCTTGTCATCGATCTGGCCGTGGCCCGCATAGTAGACCAACAGGTTGTCGGTCTTCTTGGCGTCGATCGTGAGCTCGGCGAGCTTGGCGATGATCACCTCGCGACCGACATCGGTGAGCAGGGTCACCTGGTAACCGTAACGCTCGCGCAGCACCTCGGCGACCGCCGTCGCATCGGCGACCGCGGTGTTGAGCGGCGTGAAGCCGTTGCCGTAGGCGTTGTTGCCGATGACCAGCGCCTTGAAGCTGCCGAGGTCCGAACGCATGCGACGCTCGAAGAGCTTGCTGGTGACGCGCTTGCCGGCGGCGCTGCCGCCGCGGTCGCGGGTGATCAGGAAGCTCTGCGCGGCACTTAGGCCGTCCTTGGTGATGGCCTGGATCTCGACCGGCGTGTCGCCCGCCATCAGCTCGAGTTCGAGCTGGAACAGGCCGTCGGCATCGACCTTGTCCTTGTAATCGCGGTCGTTGATCTTGAGCGCAGTCAGGCGATCGGCCGGATAGACGCGCCCGACCACTTCATAGGTCGGCACGGCCGCCAGCAAGGGTGCCGCCAGCACGCCGCTGCGGGTGGTGGCCAGCCTGGGCGCGATGACCTGGATCTGCGGCTGGGCGCCCTCGGGTGCCGGGCCGCGCTGGGTGGGCTCGACACCGAGCGCCGACAGCAGGCGCTCGCTCTCGGCGCGCGCCATCTCGACATCGCGCTGCTGCAGCCTGATGGCACGCTCCAGTTCGGCAACCCGCTGGCTGGCCTGCGCAGCCTTGGCCTGGTCGTTTCTTGCCGCAGCGGCTTCCGCCTGGGCCGCCGCCAGCGCCTGGCGTGAGGTGGAAAGTGCCTGCTCGCGGATGTCGAGCTCGGCGCGCGTGTCGTCGAGCTGCGTGCGCAACTGGATGACCTCGGCGCGCAGCCGCTCGGTCTCCTCGGCCGCCGCCTTGCGCCGGGCCTCCTCTTCCTGGGTCACCAGCTCGAGCGTGCCGGTGGTCAGACCCGAGGCCTTGCGATACCAGTTCATCGCCTGGGTGAGGTCCTGCGGCACGCCGCGCCCGGCCTCGTACAGGCTGCCGAGGTTGATCATCGACGGCGAGTGACCCTTGTCGGCTGCCTTGCGGAACCATTCGGCGGCGAGCGGGTAGTCGGGCTCGACGCCGAGGCCCTGCTCGTAGATCTCGCCCACATAGTTCATCGCGTTGACGTCGCCCTGCTGCGCCGCCGGCAGCCAGACCTTCAGCGCGGTGGCGTAGTTGGCGCGGTCGTAGGCGACGTACTCGCCACCACGGATCGCACAGTCCTTGGCGGTGGTGCGGATCGGACGACGCGCCGACAGGTAGGTGAAGCTGCCGCCGAGCTGACGCACCTGCCCGGGCAGCAGGCAGTCGACGATGTACAGCTCCTCGACGCTGACCGCGCCCTGCGGCAGTTCGACCCGCTGCGCGGCCATGGCCGCGACACTGCCGAGCAGGAAGACTGCCGCCGCGGCGGCGGCCACCAGGCCGGTACGCGCCGCCGCGGGCGCTCGGACAGCCTTGTCGTGGGTCTTCATCGTCGATTCTCCTTTGTCCTCAGAACTCGAAGCGCGCCCCGAGGTTCACGGTCGAGCGGTCGAGGCCATCGATGCCGATGGACTCGCGCCATTGCAGATAGGCCTGGCGGCCGTTGGCCATTACGTAGACCAGTCCGATGCCCACACTGCCGTAGCTCTGGTCGGGTTCATCCGGTTGCAGCACGAACAGCTCGCCGGCATCGGCCGACACGAAGCGGGCGTCGATGACGGTGTCGTCGTTGCGCGTCTCGCGGTTCCAGAGCAGGTCGAATTGTGGCACCAGCACGCCGTTGCTCAGGCTGAACACGCGATTGACCTGCAGGCCGATGCCGTAGACAAGCGAGGTGACCTGCTGGTCGCCGTAGCGCACCGCAAAGTCGCTGCCGGATTCGGCGAAGCCGTCGATGTCACTGCGCACGTAGCGGACGAAGCCATTCGGCGTGATCGTCCAGCCGCCGCGCGAGTAGTGGTAGCCCATGCTGCTGGCGACCGCGAACTGGCTGGCATCGGTCTCGGAGTTCAGCGTCTCGTCGAGGCTGAAACCGGTCAGGCCGATGCGAATGCGGCGTTTCTGGTCGAGCTGCATCCGCGCGTAGCTCAGGCGCGTGTCCCAGTAGACCTGATCATTCAGGTAATAGGCGTTGTAGGCCGTCAGGGTATAGCCGCGGTTCTCCAGGCCACCGAAGTCGGTCAGGTCCGAGCGGAAGCGGTTGTAGCCGATCGCGCCGCCGATGACCCAGCGCGCGCTGCGCCGGTAATCGGCGCCTGCCGTGATCCCGATCGTGTCGAAGTCGACGACAACCTCCCGGTCGCCCGGGCTGATGCTCTGGTCACCGCGACTGATGGTTCCGTTCACGAAGAATCCCCACGGACTGACGAGGTCGCCGGTGCCACCGACAGCGACCTCCTCGTCGTCCTGGAACAGCCCGGCCAGCAGCCCGACGGGAATCGCCTGGCTGCCCTCGATCAGGGTCAGGCCGGAGACACTGAAGCCGCCGCCGCCACCGCGCAATTCGGACATGCGCGCGTCGACGTTGAAGAACTGCGTGGTCGCGAGCTGGTTGACCGAGGCGTAGTGCGACAGCACTTCTTCCGGGTAGACCGCGCGCAAGGCATCGCTCACGGCGTCGCCGTTCCCGTTCGCCGCGTCGCCGAACAGGGCATCGCAGAATGCGGCCACGCCTCCGGCCGAGCCATCGCAGAGATCGACGACCGGCGCCACCGCATCACCCGCCAAGGCATCACCCGTGAGGACTTCCTCGAGCAGTTCCTCGGCATCGCTGCCCTGCGGCGAGGACACCGACGTGCTTTGCTCGGCGCGGTTGTTGGCCGGGATCGGGTCGTCGGCGGAAGTCGTGACCGTGGCCTCGTTGACGAGGGTGCCACTGCTCGACGGCGCATCGACCGTCACCGTGGCCACGAGCTGCGCCCCCGGCGCCAGAGGCGCGGCGGCGCGACATTCGACGGTAGCGCCGCCAGTGCAACTGAGGCCGGCGCCGGCCGCTGCGACGAAAGTGAGCCCCGCGGGCAGCGTGTCGCGGATCACCACATCGGTCGCTGGCGCCGGACCCTGGTTGCGCACGGTCAACACGTAATCAAAGCGCTGACCGAAGGCCACCGGATCGACGCTGTCGGTCTTGGTGATCGAGACATCGGCGCCAGCCGGCGGCGGCGGCGCCGCGATGGCGATCGACAGGTTCTGCGCATTGTTTCCAGGCGTCGGATCGTTGACTGCCGAGGCCACGGCCAGTGCCGCGGTCAAGGGTCCGCCACTCGCGTTGGCCTGGACCTGCCCACGCAGCGTCAGGGTCTCCACTGCACCCACCGCCAGCGTGTCGCGCCGGCACTCGAGTACGCCGCCGACCGGCGTGCAGGCGAAACCGCCACCGCTGCCGGACTGCAGCGACCACGGACCGGCGATGCTGGCGCGCAGCAGTACGCTGCTGGCCACGGCCGGGCCGTTGTTGCGCACGCTGGCGCTGATGTCGAAAGTCGAACCGGGCAGTGCCGATGCCGGTGCGCTGGCCTCGAGCAACAGATCGGCCTGCAAGGGTGCCGCCTCGGTGATCGTGGTGCGCTCGATGTCGCCATTGTTCGCCTGGTTCGGGTCGTTCTCCACGGCATTGGCACGCGCGGTGTTGCTGACCGTACCGACCGCGGTTCCACGCACGCGGACGACGACCTCCGAGGACTGGCCTGCCGGCAGCGGCGCCGCGAGGTCACATTCGACCTGGGGAGTGAAGGAGCAGGTCCAGCCGGGCCCGGTGGCCGAGAGGAACTCGAGCCCGGGCGGCAGGTCGTCGACCACGCGGACCTGGGTGGCCGTGTCCGGACCGAAGTTCTGCACACGAAGCCGGTACTCGAAGGCCTCGCCAAGGACAACCGGATCGACGCTGTCGCTCTTGTCCAGCGAGATATCGGCTGTCGGCACCTGCACCGGCGGCTGCACCACGGTGGCCTGCGAGGCCAGCACCGGGACGCTGACCTGGGCGCTCGTCACCTGGGCCTCGTTGAGCACGTTGCCCGCCTGCTGCGCGCGCACGGTCACGCGGACCGTCGACTGCGCACTCGCCGCCAGGACGCCGGCAAGCTGGCAGGTCAGCACATTGTTGGGTGTCAACACGCAGTTCCAGCCCGCGCCGGCGAACCCGATGTACTGGATGCCTGCCGGCAGCGGATCGACGATCACCACACCACCCTGCTCGACCTGGCTGGGGTTCGATACGCTCAGCAGGTAGTCGAAATCGACGCCGACCGTGGCCGGGTCGACACTGTCGGTCTTGCTCAGCTGCAGGCTCGCCACGGCCGCGGGCGCCGTGACGGTGACCGCCAGACTGGCCGTGTTGTTCGAGGGCAGTGGGTCGGCGCTGGTGGTGCTGACCAGGGCCGAATTGGCGAAGGGTCCGCCGGCAGTCGAGGGCGCCGTGATCGCCACCTGGGCCGCCGTGCTGGTGCCGACCGGCAGGGATGAACGCGAGCAACTGACGCTCTGTCCGCTCGCCAGGCAGGACCAGCCTGCCCCACCACTGACGGCGGTCACGGCAAATCCCGTGGCGATCGTGGCCGAGGCACTGACATTGCCGGCCTCGTCGGGTCCGGCATTGCTGACGTCCAGCGCGATACTGAAGTTTTCGCCGGTGCTGACGCTGTTGGGCCCGACCAGGGCAACGCCGACATTGGCGCTGCCGCGGATGGTCGCACTGACCGAGGAGCTGTTGTTGGCAGTGACCGGATCAGCCTGGCTGGCCGAGACGGTCGCGGTGTTGACGACATTGACGCCCGACACCGGCACCGGCTGGGCGTAGACCACGACGAGGTCGAGCGGCGGTGCCGACTGTCCCGGGCTGAGGGCGGCGCCATAGCTGCACTGCACGCTGCCGGTGCAGCTCCAGCCGCCGCCGGAGAAGGACTGCAGGGTGAGGCCGGCGGGCAGCGGATCATTGACCTGGATGCCGCTCGCCGCCTGGCTGCTCTGGCCGGAGTTGGCGACCTGCAGGCGATAGGTGAACGGTGTGCCGCGCGGGATCGGCTGCGCGCCGATGACCGTCTTCTGGATCGACACATCGGCGGTCGGGTCGACCACCGTGATCGAGGCCGAGGCATTGGCCGGCGTGGGATCAGTCAGTTGCGAGGTGGCGCTGGCGCTCAGCGAGATCGTGCCGGCGCCCGGTCCGGCGCTGCCGTTGATGACGATCGGCGCTGCCGACACGCCCACCGGCAGGGTGCCGGCGGGTGCGCCACCGACATAACTGCACGAGAAACTGCCGGCGCTGGCATTGCAGTTCCAGCTCGGGGAACTGCCGAAGCCACTGAACTGGAAAGGCCCGGAAAAGGTGCCGGTCACGGCCAAACCCGCCGCATTGCCAGGCCCGGCATTGGCCGCCACCAGGCTGAAGCTGACCGCCGACCCGACATTGGCACTCGCGGTGCTGGGCGTCGCCGTGAGGCTGAGATCGGCGCTGCTGGCAATGACCTGGGTGGTCTGCACGATGTTGGTGTTGTTGGAGGGATTGAAATCCTGTTCGTTGGCCGTCGCCGACACGCTGAGCTGGACGGTCTGCGGGCTGGCCGGCGCGTTGTAGCGGAGCCTGAGTGGCGGCGCGACACCATTACCACCCGGAAGGGCCGTGGGCGAGGTCAGGACACAGTTGACCGGGCCGGTCCCGCTGCAGGACCAGCCGACATTGGCCTGGAAGACATAGCCCAGCGAGGGCGATGAGAAGGCGCTCACCGTCACCCCGGTCGCGTCGAGGAAGCCGACATTGCTGACCTGGATCGTGTACTCGACCTGCTGGCTGGTGCCGACCGGATCAGGCGAGTCGGATACCGTCACCGCGAGGTCGGGAAACGATCCGGCGTGCACGCTGCCCGACAGGAGCAACATCAACAGCACGGATGCGAAGGTGGAGCACAGTCCGGCCAGACTCTGGCTGGCACGACGAACACGAGCGGTCCCTTGCACAGGTGTCTCCCTGGAGATTGCAGTCCTCAACATTGCGAGTTTCACGCTGTTGCGTGAACGTGGCAAGCGCCGCAGAGTCGGCGACGAACTCCCGAACAAACGCGGAGCGAAGCCGGAAAGGGCCAAAGACGCGCTCCCTGGCTCGAATCGGCCCGAATTCGCCCCCGGTCTGCCGCAGCCTGCCCCGCCTGCCACCCGCCTTTGCTGCCTAGAATGCCGGCAAGCCCAGTCGGAGTCGCTGCGATGAAGTCGAGCCCGTCCTCCCTTCCCTGCCGGCGCCCGCACACGCCAGCCCGCTGGCCGTTGGGCCTCCTTTTGATCGCGATGCTGCTTGCGCTCGCGGCGTGCGGCGGCGGCCAGCCGCCGGCCGGCGGGCAGGAGCCGGTTCTGGCGACCACCCCGGCGCCAGCCGGATTTGTCGTCATGGCGGTCAGCGGCGAAGCCGCCGAGGGGCGGCCGGCGCTGACGGTGCGCTTCAGCCAGCCGCTGTCGCAAGCCCAGGACCTGTCCGACTACCTGGTGGTCACCGACGCCGAAGGCAAGGCAGTCGATGGCGCCTGGATCGCCGGCAACGATGGCGAGGTGCTGCGCTTCCCCTACGTGAAGGCCGGGGCCAAGTTCAAGGTCGAGATCCGGCCCGGCCTGGTCGCGGCCGACGGCAGCAGCCTCGCCGAGGGCGTGGTGCGCGAAGTCGCCGCCGTCGACCTGCCGGCGGTCGCCGGCTTCGCCAGCCAGGGCAGCGTGCTGCCCAGCCAGGGCACCGACGGCCTGCCGCTCGCCAGCGTCAACGTCGCCGAGGTCGATGTCGAGTTCTTCCGCGTCAAGCCGGGCAGCCTGCACCGCTTCCTCGCGGACTACCAGGGCGGCGGCCGCCGCGGCTACTGGGAGCTCGACCAACTCCGCCAGCTCGCCGAGCCGGTCTACCTCAACCGCTTCATCGTCGGCGCCGATCGCAACGTGCGCTCGATCCACCACCTGCCGGTGCACCAGATCGCCGAGCTGGCGCCGCCCGGGCTGTACTTCGCCGTGCTCAAGGAGTCCGGCAGCTACGACAGCCAGTTCGAGACCACCTATTTCGTGCGCAGCGACATCGGCGTGCACCTGCGTCGCCACGCCGACGGCCTCCATGTGCTGACCCGCTCGCTGGCCACCGGTGAGCCGCTGGCTGGCGTGGCCCTCGGCATCGTCGATGTCCGCGGCGTGCAACTGGCCACCGCCAGCAGCGACAACGCCGGCAGCGCCCGCCTGGAGCTGCCCTGGAACAGTGCCCACATCCTGGTGGCGACGCGCGGCGAGGAGCTCTCGCTGCTGCCCTTCTCGCAGCCGGGACTGGATCTCTCGGAGTTCCCGGTCGAGGGCAGCACCGCCGCCGAAGTCAGCATCTTCCCCTGGTCGGGCCGCGATCTCTACCGCCCGGGCGAGACCGTGCGCGTCAGCGCGCTGCTGCGCGATTTCGACGGTCGCCCGCTGCAGTCCACCCAGCCGCTCTACGCGGCCCTGAAGCAGCCTGATGGCCGTGTCTTCGCGAGCGCCCAGCTTGGCCCGGGCGCCGGCGGGCATTACCTCTACGAGCGGGTGATCCCGGAGGACGCACCGACCGGCCGCTGGCGCCTCGAACTCAGCCCCGACCCGAAGGGCCAGCGCGCGGTGCAGGGCTTCGATTTGCGCATCGAGGAATTCCTGCCCGAGCGGATGAAACTCGCGCTCGACAGCACGGCGGACAAACTGGCGCCGGGCGAGGCGCTGCCGCTCGCGGTCGAAGGGGCCTACCTCTACGGCGCACCGGCGGCGGGCAACCGCTTCACCGCCAAGCTCAGCTACCGCATCGACGAGGCGCCGGTAGCGGGCCTCAAGGGCTACGTCTTCGGCGATGCCACCCAGCCGCCGGGCAAGGAGGTCATCGACGCGATCGACGCCGCGCTCGATGACGAGGGCCGCCTCGCCCAGGAGCTCGCGCTCGAGCCCGGCAGCGTGGCCGGCCCGGTCAAGGTCACGGTGATCGGCAGTGTCTACGAGACCGGCGGTCGCCCGGTCACGCGCCTGCTCGAACGCACGCTGTGGCCGGCCGAGGCGCTGGTCGGCATCCGTCCGCTGTTCGATCCGAAGGATTTCGATCCCGGCCAGGATGCCGCCTTCGAGATCCTCAAGGTGCGCGCCGACGGCACGCGCGTCGCCGCCCCGGCCCTGGAGGTCAAGCTGATCCGCGAGGAGCGTGACTACACCTGGAACTACGACCAGCAGCTCGGCTGGCGTGTCGATTACACCCAGCGCTTCGTCGACCAGGAGAGCAGCACGCTGGCCGTGGCCGGCGACACCCCGGGACGAGCGAGCTTCAAGGTGCGCTGGGGCGCCTACCGCATCGATGTGCGCGATCCGGAAACCGGCCTGGTGGCGCGCTTTCCCTTCGAGGCGGGCTGGGGCTGGGACGACGACAATCGCGGGCTGGACGCCCGGCCCGACAAGGTCAAGCTGGCACTCGACAAGCCGCGCTATCGCGCTGGCGACAAACTGGTGGTGACGGTGACCCCGCCGCATCCCGGTCCCGGCCTGCTGCTGGTCGAGAGCGACCGCCTGCTCGCCGCCCGCCCCTTCGAGGCGCGCGCCGGCGGCACCATCGAGCTGGAAGTCGGTCCCGAGTGGGAGCGCCACGACATCTACCTGACCGCGCTGGTATTCAGGCCCGGCACGGCGCGCGACAAGATCACGCCCTCGCGGGCGGTCGGCATTGCCCACGTGCCGATGGACCGCGCCGAGCGCTCGATCGAGGTGAGCGTGGCCGCGCCGGAGACCATGCGACCGAACTCCCCGCTCGCCGCCACCGTCAGCGCGCCTGCGCTCGCCGGGCAGCAGGCCTGGGTCACGGTGTCGGCGGTCGACATCGGCATCCTCAACATCACCCGCTTCCCGGTGCCCGATGCCCTCGCCCACTTTTTCGGCAAGCGCCGTTATGCGATCGAGGCGCTCGATCTGTACGGGCGCATCATCGAGGCGATGGCCGGCGAACGCGCGCGGATGAAGTTCGGCGGCGACATCGCCCTGCCCGGACTCGCCCAGGCGCGCCGGCCCACGGCCAAGGTGCTGACCGTGGACCTCTACTCCGGTCCGGTGCAACTCGATGCGCAGGGCCAGGCCGCAGTCGAACTGGCGGTACCGGACTTCAATGGCGCGCTGCGCGTCAGCGCGATGGTCTACGGCACCGATCGCTACGGCAGCGGCAGCACGGAGACGCTGGTGCGCGCGCCGCTGCTCGCCGAGGTCAGCACGCCGCGGGTGATGGCGCCGGGTGACCGCGCGCTGCTGACCCTCGATTTGCACAACCTCTCGGGCCAGGACGGCCGCTTCGACGTCCGCTTCGAGGCCGATGCGCCGATAGCGATCGGCGAGGCCCAGCGTCAAGTCGCCCTGAAGAACAACGAGCGCACGACCCTGCGCTTCCCCTTGAGCGCGCTCGCCGATGCCGGCGTCGGCCGCTTCCGGCTGCTTGCCGAGGGCCCCGGGCTGACGCTCGAACGCGCCTTCGAGATCACCGTGCGCCAGCCGCATGCGCCCGAGCGGCGCTCGCGGATCGAGGAGCTGCCGGGGGCCGGCCGCTTCGACCTCGCCACCCAGACCACGGGCCTGTTGCCCTCGACGGTGCGCTCGCGCGTCAGTGCCTCGACCCGCGTGCCCTTGGCGGTGGGTGCGCTCGTCGCCAATCTCCTCGAATACCCCTACGGCTGCATCGAGCAGACCACCAGCAAGGGCTATCCCTACGTGCTGCTCGACGAGCCCTCGGCGGCGGCCCTCGGCATGCCGCCGATCGCGGCCGACCAGCGCGCCGCGAACGCACAGTTCGCCGTCGATCGCGTCGCCTCGATGCAACTCGAGAACGGCCATTACAGCTTCTGGCCGGGCGACAGCGGCTATTCGGATCCGCTGATCACGCCTTATGTGGTCGAGTTCCTGATGGACGCCGAGTCCGCCGGCTTCCAGGTGCCTGCCGGCGTGCTGCAGAAATCGCTGGAGCGACTGCGCCAGGACCTGCTCTCGGGCGGCACGGTGGCCTGGGACCGCGTCTGGGGCGAGCCGGCCGAACACGTGCGGCTGGCCTTCAATGCCCATGCCGCCCTGGTGCTGGCGCGCGTCAACCAGGCGCCGCTCGGGACGCTGCGCAATCTGTACGACCACAGCCGGGACGATGCCCGCGGCCCGCTGCCGCTGATGCGGCTGGCGGTGGCCCTGAAGCAGGCCGGCGACAACGAACGTGCAGGTGCCGCCGCGCTCGCAGCCCTCGGCAAGCGTTACCAGCGCGGCAAGGGCTTCTGGGGCGATTACTACACCGGCCTCGGCGATCGCGCCGCGACGCTGGCACTGGCGCTTGAACACGGCCTGCTGCCACCCGGCGAGCGCAAGCGCATCGTCGATGTCGGTCGCGAGGCCCAGGGCCAGCGCTGGATCGGCACCCACGACACCCTGGCCCTGCTGAAGCTGGCGCGCGCCGCCTCCAGCGGCCAGGGCACGCTGAGCGGCCAGTTGCTGATCGGCGGCATCGAAGAGGGCTTTTCGACCTCGGGTTGGTTCAGCCGCGACCTCGCCATCGAGGACCTGCGCGCCGGCGCGGCACTCGCCATCGAGGGCGACAGCCGCTGGTTCCTGGTGCAGGAGACGGTCGGCATCCCGGCCACGGCGCCGCCGGCGAGCAGCAATGGCGTGGCCATCGAAGTGCAGCGTTACCGGCTCGACGGCACGCCCTTCGCGGGCGACACCCTGGTCGAAGGCGAGCGCCTGGTGGTGCACCTGCGCCTGCGCTCCTCCGAGCGCCTGGCCGACGCGCTGGTCGTCGACCACCTGGCGGGCGGCCTCGAGATCGAGAACCTCAACCTGATGGACAGCCGCCAGCTCTCCGAGCTGGTGATCGGCGAGACCAATCTCGACGAATGGCGGCAGTACGGCGCCGGCATGCGCTTCGAGGAGTTCCGTGAGGACCGTTACGTGGCCGCGGTCAACCTGCAGCCCGGCTCGGCGATCGACCTCTACTACCTGGTGCGCGCGGTGTCCCCGGGCGAGTACCTGGTGCCCGGCGCCTTCGTCGAGGACATGTACCGGCCCGAGCTGCGCGCGGTGACCGCTGCCGGCAAGACGCGCCTGAAGGTGGTGCAGCCGCAGTGAAGCACTGGCGGCGACGGGCGCGGCGGACGGCGATCGGGCTGGCCGCGCTGCTCGGGATCGTGGCGATCGTCGATCGCCTCGATCCGCCGCCGCTGGCGCGCGCGACGGCGGCGGGCGGCAGCGTGGTCCTCGCCGCCGATGGCAGCCCGCTGCGCGCCTTTGCCGACGAGCGCGGTATCTGGCGTTACCGGGTCGGCCGCCACCAGGTCTCGCCCGCCTACCTGCAGGCATTGATCGCCTACGAGGACCGCTGGTTCCACCATCATCCGGGCGTCAATCCGCTGGCCATCGTGCGCGCGCTGGGACAGGCACTCGCCAGCGGACGGGTGGTGTCCGGCGGTTCGACGCTGACCATGCAGGTCGCGCGCATGCTCGAGCCGATCCCGCGCACCCCACTCGGCAAGGCCAGGCAGGCCTGGCGCGCACTGCAGATCGAATGGCGTCTCGACAAGGACGAGATCCTCGATCTCTACCTGACGCTGGCGCCCTTCGGCGGCACCATCGAGGGCGTGCAGGCCGCCAGCCACGCCTACCTCGGCAAGTCCGCCGATGGCCTCAGTGATGCCGAGGCGGCCCTGCTGGTGGTATTGCCGCAGGCGCCCTCGCGGCTGCGCCCGGACCGCCATCCCGAGGCCGCGCAGCGCGCCCGCGACAAGGTCATCGCGCGCATGGTCAGCCAGGGCCTGTGGGAGCCTGCCCGTGCCGAAGCGGCGCGCATCGAGCAGGTCGCGGCGCGCCGGCTGGTGGCACCGATGCGCGCCCCGCTGCTGGCCGAGCGCCTGCGCCGCGAATCGGGCGAGGCGGTGATCGCCACCACCATCGAGGCGCGCATCCAGGAGCGCATCGAACAACGCGTTTCCGCATTGCTGCGCCGCCTGCCCGAGCGCAACTCGGTGGCCATCATGGTGGTCGAGCACGCCAGCATGGCGGTGCAGGCCTATGTGGGTTCCGCGGACCTCAACGATCCCGAGCGCGCCGGCCATGTCGACATGGTGCGGGCACCGCGCTCGCCGGGCTCGACGCTCAAGCCCTTCGTCTATGCCATGGCACTCGACGACGGCCTGATCCACTCGGCCAGCCTGATGATCGACGCACCACAGTCCTTCGACGGCTACCAGCCGAGCAATTTCGCCGAGCGCTTCCAGGGGCCGGTCAGCGTGCGCCAGGCGCTACGGATGTCGCTCAATGTCCCCGCCGTGGACCTGCTCGACCGTACCGGGCCGGTGCGTTTCGCAGCCAGCCTGGAGCACGCCGGCCTGAAGCTGCGGATGCCCGAAGGCGCGCAGCCCAACCTCTCGCTGATCCTCGGCGGCGCCGCAACGACGCTGGAGGAACTGCTCGGCGCTTACGCGGCACTGGCGCGCGAGGGCATGGCCGCGCAACCGCGCTTCCTGCCCGCTTCGCCCTTGCGCGAACGCCGGCTGATGAGCGCCGAGTCGGCCTTTATCGTGCGCACCTTGCTCGAACGTGCCCCGGCCGACAGCTACGCCACGCGCGAGTTCGATACCGCCAGCCGCACCCAGCTCGCCTGGAAGACCGGCACCAGCTACGGCTACCGCGATTCCTGGGCCATCGGCGTGACGCCGTCACACCTGGTCGGCGTGTGGATCGGACGCCCGGACGGCACCCCACAGCCGGGCCAGTTCGGTGCGGTCACCGCGCTGCCGGTGCTGGTCGAGGTGGTCGATGGCTTGCCGGCGCCACGCCGTCCACGGCTATCGGCGCCGCCAGCCGGCGTCGCCCAGGTCGAGATCTGCTGGCCCCTGGGCCTGGCCGCCAGCGACACCGCGCCCGAGCACTGCCACCGACGGCTCGATGCGCTGACCCTTGCCGGCACGATCCCACCCACCCTGCCCGATCGGCGGAGTGAGGGCTGGAGCACGCCGCTGCTGCGCTACTGGAAGGATCCGGGCAGTGGCCGCCGCCACAACCAGAGCTGTCCGCACGAGCCGCTCGAAGCCGTCACCGTGGCGCGCTGGCCGGCGCTGGCCTATCCCTGGCTGTCGGGGCCGCTACGGGCGCGTTCGGCGATCCCGGATCTCGCGCCCGGCTGCGCGCCCGACGCACTGGGCGAGGGCCTGCGCATCGCCGGGCTCAACAACGGCGCGGTGCTGCGTCATCCCCCGAACCGCAACGGCGCGCTGCGCGCACGTGTGCAGGCGCTCGGCAGCGACGGCCGGGTGCAGTGGCTGCTGAACGAACGACCTCACGCGACGAGCGTCGGCGCCGAGGCGGTGGAGCTGGCGTTCGCCGAGGACGGCGAACACCGGGTCATCGCGATCGACTCGAGCGGCCGCCATGCCACGATCAGCGTGCGGGTGCTGGGCACCCGCCCCGAGTCCTCCGGTGCGCTCGCTCAGGCGGCCGCAGTCGCCGCCAGACCCTCGTCAGCGGCCACGCCGGCGTGGTAACCGGAGTAGACGATCACCGGGATGCCGAGATCACCCAGGTGCTGCTCGATCAGCGGCGCCACATCGTTCCAGTCGAGGCCGCCGACGCCGGTGGCCAGGCGCGGCAGCGCCAGGCTGGTGTAGCCCTGCTTGCGGACTTCCCTGGCCAGCGCGCGCAGCGCGTGGTTCACATGCGCCACGCTGGCACGCCCCGGCTTGCCGCCGTGGTCGCCGCCATCTTCCTGGGTGAACAGCGCCACGAGGCGCACATCACCCGCCCCACCCCAGCTCCAGACTTCACCGGTCTTCGGATGAGCCGTGTGGCAGTAGTGGCGGAAATCCTTGTACATCGCCGGCCACTGCTCGCGCAGTGCGTGGGCCAGGCCCTTGGCGAAGGGGTCGTTGGGGGCCACGCCGTGGGCGATGGCGTGGGCCTTGCTGAGCAGGATGTCACCGTTGACGTGCTTGATCATGGCTGGGCTCCAGAAGTCATGCCGGTCGATCGCCGGCCTCGGAGCCATGCTGCCCGCAGTGCACGCGCGGTCTACTGATCAGGATCAAGCCAAGGCGCCGAGCCAGGCGCCTGCTCAGGCCTCTTCCATCGCACACATCAGCGGGTGCTGGTGGGCGCGCGAGAAGGCGTTGACCTGGTTGACCTTGGTGTCGGCGACATCGCGCGTGTAGATCCCGCAGATGCCCTTGCCCTGGGTGTGGACGTGGAGCATCACCCGCGTCGCGTTCTCGCGGCTCATCGCGAAGAAGGTCTCGAGCACGATGACGACGAATTCCATCGGCGTGTAGTCGTCGTTGAGGATCACCACCTTGAACATCGGCGGCTGCTTGAGCTCCGGACGGGCTTCCTCGACAGCCAGGCCGGCATCGCCGTGGCCTTCTTTCTGCTGCTCCTCGCTCATGACGGGTCGGGGCGGGGTGGTGTGGATTCGAGGCCGAGGAGTATACCGATAGCGACATCACGACCCCATCCCCACGATGCTCGATACCGCCCGCCTGCCGCGTGTAACCGTCGCCGCGATCGTCCCCGAAGGGACACGCTACCTGCTGGTCGAGGAGCGCATCGGCGGCCGCCACGTGCTGAACCAACCCGCCGGCCATGTCGACCCCGGCGAAGGCGTGCTCGCCGCGGTCGTCCGCGAGACCTTGGAGGAGACCGGCTGGCAGGTCGAGCCCGAAGCGGTGCTCGGCATCCACCAGCTCGTCCTGCCGCAGATCCACTACGTGCGCATCGCGATCCTGTGCCGGCCGATCGGGCACGATCCTGCCCGCCCGCTCGATGCCGAGATCATCCGGCCGCACTGGCTGACGCGCGCGGAGATCGAGACACATGCCGTGCCCTGCCGCAGCCCGCTGGTGCTGCGTTGCATCGACGAGCATCGCTCGGGGAGGCGCTTTCCGCTCGAACTGATTGCTGAAGTGCAGTGAGTGGTGAGTTGCAGAAGCGTCGGCATGAATGCCGACCCACAGGCTTGCGCTGCGGTTGTGGGTCCGGCTTCATCCGGACGCTCTTGCCGGCTCTTGCCACTCACCACTCACCACTGAGCGCGCCGCAGGCGCGCGGACCACTCACCGCTCTTACCAAAGTCGTCTCCCCGCTCTACCCCACCCCCGGCATACTCGGTCACGGTTTTCCGGAGAGTTCCCGCATGAGCCTCGACAAGGTCCCCGCCGGCCGCGACGTGCCGAACGAAGTGAACGTGATCATCGAGATCCCGATGAATGCCGAGCCGGTGAAGTACGAGGTCGACAAGGAATCCGGGGCGATCTTCGTCGATCGCGTGCTGACCACGCCGATGCGCTATCCGTGCAACTACGGCTACGTGCCGCGCACCCTGTCGGGCGACGGCGATCCGGTCGACGTGCTGGTGGTGATGCCGCTGCCGCTGATCCCGGGTTCGGTGATCCGCGTGCGGCCGATCGGCATGCTGGCGATGGAAGACGAGGCCGGCGAGGACCAGAAGGTGATCGCGCTGCCAATCGCCAAGACCTTCTCGGCCTATGCCCAGTACGAGACCATCGACGCGGTGCCCGAACACACCCGCGATCGCATCCGCCACTTTTTCGAGCACTACAAGGACCTCGAGAAGGGCAAGTGGGTCAAGGTGCGTGGTTGGGAGGGCGCGATGGTCGCCAAGCGCGAGATCCTCGATTCGGTGGCCCGGTACGAGGCGGCGCAGGGCGGCTGAGCGTCCTGGTTGCGGGCGCCAGGTCCGATGGCCAGCGAATCGAAGATGGGGCAAGGGGCAAGGGGCAGGAGACACAATCCGCGGCTCGACCGCAATGGGTCGCAAGCTGCCCCCCCCTGCCCC
>JANJUH010000435.1 GCA_024710675.1 Lysobacterales bacterium | reverse complement strand
TTCCTTGACCATCTGCGCGCCCATGTTCTCGAACTTGTCGGCCAGCTCGATCTCCTTGGCGACGGAGACGCCGTCCTTGGTGATCGTCGGGGCGCCGAAGCTCTTCTCGAGCACGACGTTGCGGCCCTTCGGGCCCAGGGTGACCTTCACCGCATTGGCGAGGATGTTGACACCCTTGACCATGCGGGCACGGGCGTCTTCACTGAAACGAACTTCCTTGGCAGCCATTGTCTATTCCTCAGGTATTCGAAATTCTGGAAACGGGGAAAGCGGGGCGAGCTTCGCTCAGGCCTCGATGACGCCGACGATGTCTTCCTCGCGCATCACCAGCAGCTCTTCACCGTCGACCTTGACCTCGGTGCCGCTGTACTTGCCGAACAGCACCTTGTCGCCGGCCTTGACGGCCATCGGTCGCACATTGCCGTTCTCGAGGATCTTGCCGTTGCCGGCAGCGATCACCTGGCCGCGGACCGGCTTCTCGGTGGCCGAGTCGGGGATCACGATGCCGCCGGCGCTGACGCGCTCTTCTTCCATGCGCTTGATGATCACGCGGTCGTGCAGGGGACGAATCTTCATGGCTGATGGCCTCTGATGAGTGGAATCAAGGACTTGTATCATTCGGGTGCCGCGCCAGGCGAAGGCGGTGAAGCCAACCGGACGCGCGACGGGGCCCTTAATGGGGCCGCGATCGGAGCTTTCAAGGGCTGATGTGTGACGGGATCAGAGGTGCCAAGGACGCGACGGCCTTCCCGTCGGAGCGCCCTCCGGGCGCGATCGGGCCTCCAGGCGGTCCCATCGCGCCCAGAGGGCGCTCCTACCGGGGAGGCTGGAGGACCATACGCGGACGGCTCATACCCCGGTGGCGAAGCCAGGCCTCGACGAGGTCGAGATCGAGGCCGGAGAGCGTATGCGGGGCCACGGGGCGCAGCTCGCCGCGGGGATCGATGGTGGCCACCGCGGCCCAGCGCATGCGCCGGGGCTGGCCCGTGAACGCGGTGGGCAGGCCGGCGGCGCCCAGGCGGTCGAGGCCGCGCCAGTCGGTGCAGGCCAGCGCATGGGCGGCGACGAGGGCGCCGGTCGAGGTGCGCCAGCTCAGACACTCGAGCACGGCGTCGGATTCGATCGCCGCTTCCAGGGTGTAGGCCTCGCCGTGCAACCACGACCGACCGGGCCGTGCTTGCAGGCCGCCATCGTGGGTGCCGGTCCACAGTAGCGGACCGGCGCTGGCGAGTGCCCGCAAGGCACATCGATCGCTGCAGTCACAGCGCAGGGCGACGCGGCTCGATCGTGCCGGTCGCGAGGTGTACCAGGGCCGCAGGGTGGTTGCCGGCAGCGGCATCTCGGTGCCACCACTCCAGGATTCCGATCCCGACTCGAACATGACGATCCTCGTATAGGCGCGCTTTCACGCAAACAAGAATCGTTCGCATTTCAATGCTTGTCAAGCCGACCGACATGCTCGTGCCGACAGTGAGCGCAGCCGTGTGGACAGGCGCCGGTTTCAGGTGGGTGGGCGATTGACGCGCGATCGTTACAGCCGTCATTCCGGCGGAAGCCGGAATCCAGATGGCCAGGCAACGAGGTGTCGGCCAGATGCACTGGACCCCGGTCTGCGCCGGGGTGACGAGTGCCGGGGGCGTCGGGCGGGATGATGGCCCTGGCCGGGTACGGATGGTCCTCAGGGCTCCCGCCAGCGCGTCTGCCGCCTGGCCAGCAAGTTGGCGATGACCTCGAAGGCGGCCGGATCCCCTGGCCCGCGGGCATCCGGGCCCTTGCCCTTGCCGTGGTTGCAGCGGGCGCAGGCGAGGGCAAGGTTGCGCGGGTCGTCTGGGCCCGTCAGGCCGACGGTGAGTGCGGCGGCTGCGCGCTTGCCGAACCAGCTTCGCGGCACGATGTGTTCGAGCGTGGTGCCCGGCCAGGGCTTGCCGTCGGCAGAGAGTCCGATGCGGGTCCGGCAATGCAGGCAGCGGCCCAGCCAATGCGCGGCCTCACGGCGGCCCGTCGCGGGATCGGGCCCGCGGGCAGGCTGGAGGCCGGCCTCGCTGTCGGTTTCGGCCGCAACCAGCAGCAGCCGGTGCAGGCGCATGACTTACTCCGGGCAGGCCGACACATCCACTCCGCGCGCCCACAGCACCACCTGCCTCGCCATCACGGCCGCGCTCGAGCGTAGCGCTGCGGCTGCTTCGCGGGTGGCTGGCGTGGCCCGGTCCGCCTCAGCCCCGACGCGAATCGGCTCGGAAGTGGCGAGCACCGACTGGGTGCGCACACAGACCAGGCGTGCGCGTACTTCAACCCGCGGGCTGAGTCCCTGGTCCGATTCGAGCAGTTCGAAATGATCGATGCTCGTGCCGAGCAACAGGCGGCTGGCGACCACGCCGGGCTCGCTCGCGACCGCAACGGCCAGCCGCGCCTGCGCAGCCTGGCGTGCGAGCAGCTCGCTGAACATGCCCGGCAGCGGCGCGGCCCAGCGCGCTCCCCCGAGGGACTGCAGCTCGCCATCGGCGCGACGAACGATCATCGTCGGGCTGTCGAGCGTGGCGGCGGCCTGGGCCGCCTCGATCCGCAACACACCCGGCCATGGCGACGCCGCGGGCTCGATGGACAGCGGCTCGGGCAGGCCGTAAACCGCCCTCTCGCGCTGGTCCGGAAGCACGCCGGACAGGCAGCCGGTCAGCGCCAACGCGGTCAAGGCCAGGGCAGGCAATCGAATGAGGCTCATCGCGCTGGGTACTCCCGCAATTGGTCTCGTTGCAGCAGGTAATCGGCGGGCGCGGCTTCCAGCCGCTCGGAGATGCGATTCAGCCGCCGGCTCAGCTCGCCCAGTTCGCGCAAGCTTGCCGCCATCTCCGGCGCGCCCTCACGGGCGAGTTGGTCGAGTTGTGCCCGGTTGTCGGCGAGCAGCGCGTCGGCGTTCTCGCTCAGGCGGCGCAGGGCGGCGAGGGCCTCGCGCAGATCGTGGCTGGCCTGGCTGAGATCTTCGTCGATCAGGCGCTGGCTGCTGGCCAGCATCGTATCGCCACTGCCGGCCAGTTTCTCGACGGCCGCTGCGGCACGGCTGAGGTCTGCGAATGCGGCTTTCGCACTGCGCAGCGCCTCGCCGAGTTCGGCGCGGTCGGCCGCCATCTGGCCGGTGACCTCCTCGACATGGGCAATGGTTTCCGACAGGCGTGCGAGGTTCTCCTCGTTGAGGAAGGTGCTGACCCGCACCAGTGCTTCGTTGAAGCGCGCCATGATGTCGGTCGAACCGCTCATCAGCTGCTGCAGCGCGCTGGGCTCGGCGAGGATCACCGGCACCTCGCGTCCCTCGGGGACCAGGGGCTCGGGTGCCGCAGGATCCCCCGCCACCAGTTCGATGATGGCGACACCAGTCAGGCCCGTGTAGGTCAGGCGTGCCCGCGTGTCGGTGCGCACCGGCGTATCGGCATTGACCCTGACGCGTGCGATCACGCGCTGGGCGTCGGCGAGGTCGAGCGAGAGCTTGCGCACCTCGCCCACCTGGATACCGTTGAAGTTGACCGCCGCGCCGCGACTTAGGCCGGTCACCGTTTCGTTGAAAACCACGTCGTACTCATTGAACTCGGCGTCCAGCTCGACCTTCGCGACCCACAGCGCGAACAGCACGCCCCCGATGAGGGCGAGCAGGACGAAGGCGCCGATCAGGATGTGGTGGGCTCGGGTTTCCATGGGGCGGAGGTCAGGTCAGGGTGGATGCTCGGGGAGAGGCGGTCAGGGCGTGGTGGCGGCGGATTTCAGGGTCTGGGCCTGGGTGTAGGCCATCCGCGCACGCGGGCCCTGGAAGCACTGGCGGATCCAGGGATGGTCCATGACCTGCACCTTCTCGGGCGTATCGAGTGCGATCACGCGCGAATCGGCCAACACGGCCACACGTTCGCAGATCCGGTATACGCTGTCGAGGTCGTGCGTGATCAGGATCACCGTGATGTGCAGGGCCTCGTGCAGCGTGGCCACCAGCTCGTCGAAGGCGGCCGCGCCGATCGGGTCGAGGCCGCTGGTCGGCTCGTCGAAGAACACCACCTCCGGGTCGAGCGCCAGCGAGCGGGCCAGGCCGGCGCGCTTGCGCATGCCGCCCGAGAGCTGCTCCGGGAACTTGTCGGCAGCGTCGGGGGGCAGTCCGACCAGGGCGATCTTCATCCGTGCGAGATCGGCGATGAAATGCTCGTCGAGGCGTGTGTGCTCCTTCAGCGGCACCATCACGTTTTCGAGCACATTCAAGGAAGAGAACAGCGCGCCGTCCTGGAACATCACGCCAACGCGGCGTTCCAGGCTGCGGCGCTGCTCGTCGGCCAGTGTCGCGACCTCCTGGCCGAACCACCACACACGCCCGGCCTGGAAGCGTTGCAGGCCGAGGATCGAGCGCATCAGCACGCTCTTGCCGGCGCCCGAGCCGCCGATGATGCCGATGACCTCGCCCCGGCGGATGTCGATGTCCACGCCGTCGTGCACCACCTGGGTACCAAAGCGGTTCACCAGCCCGCGCACCGAGATGACATGGTCCTCGCCGCCAGGGGGAGCCAGCGCTGGCGCGCTCATACGTCCAGCTCCATGAACACGATCGCGAAGAGGGCGTCGAGCAGGATCACGAGGAAGATCGCCTGCACAACCGACGAGGTGGTGTGGCGACCGACCGATTCGGCGCTGGCGCGCACCTTGAGTCCCTCGAGGCAGCCCACCAGCGCAATCAGCACGGCGAACACCGGTGCCTTCACCAGCCCGACGACGAAGTGCCGCAATTCGGCGGTCTCCTGCATCCGTGCGAGGAAGAGGCCGGGGGAAATGCCGAGTTCCGTGCTGCCCACCAGCGCGCCGCCAAGGATGCCCGACAGGACCGCGAGGAAACTCAGCACCGGCAGCACCGTGACCAGCGCGATCACCCGCGGCACCACCAGCAGCTCGATCGGATCCATGCCCAGCGAGCGGATCGCGTCGATCTCCTCGCGGGCCCGCATCATCCCGATCTCCGCCGTGTAGGCGCTGCCGGAGCGGCCGGCAATCATGATCGCGGTCAACAGCACGCCGAATTCGCGCATGAAGGAAAAGCTGACCAGCTCGACGGTGAACACCTGGGCGCCGAAGTCGGCGAGCACGGTGGCGCCGAGGAAGGCCACCACCGCGCCGACCAGGAAGGACAGCAGGCAGACGATCGGCACCGCATCGAGGCCGGCGCGCTCCATGTGATGGACGGCACTGGTCCAGCGCAGCTTGCGCTTGCCGACCAGGATCGCGAGGAAGGTCAGCAGCGTTTGCCCGCCGAAGCCGACCAGCAGCAGGAACTGGCGGGTCGCGTTCTCGGCGGCGATCCCGGCGCGTTCGGCCAGTGGCAGGAGGCCATAGACGCGTCGCTTTTTCGGGCGCGGCGAGGCCATGCGCTCGCCGACCAGTTCCAGCAGGTCGCGGTCGGCCGGACGCAGATGCTCCATCGGCGGCCACGGCTGCGCGCCCAGCCAGCGCTGTACCAGCAGCAGGGCCCCGGCGGTATCGAGCCGCGCGAGTTCGCTGGCATCGATGCGTACCGGCCGCTCGCGTGCGTGCAGATCGCGCGTGCGTTCCTCGATGGCCGGGAGCCCGGCCACGGTCCAGTCACCCTTCAGGCGCAGGACGTAGCCGTCTTCGGACTCGAGTCTCTCGAACTCGGCGATCACCATCGATCCGTCGGTCAGCGCACCACGAGGACCGGCAGGTGGCCGTGGGTCAGCACCTTCTGGGTCTCGCTGCCGAGGATCAGCGCGCCGAGGCCGCGACGACCGTGCGAGGCCATCACCACCAGGTCGCAGCCGCGTTCCTTCGCAGTCTCGAGGACCAGCCGGTAGGGGTGGCTGTCGATGCCGTGGTGCAGATCGACGCTCACGCCGGCAGCCTTGGCAGCTTCCGTCAGCGGCTTGAGCACCAGCTCGGCCTCCACCGCCGCCTGGCGCTCGTACTCTTCCTTCGACGGAAACTGGTAAACGGGCACCATCGCGTCCACCGGCGGAACGTACTCGGGGACGGCATAGACGCCGGTCAGCTTCGCCGACAGCGTCTGCGCCAGCCGGATGGCGGCATCGACGGCCTTGCCGGACAGCTCCGAGCCGTCGACGGCGACGAGGATGTGACGGTACATGGCGGACTCCTCAAGGTTCCGGAGTCTCCCATGCTAACCCCGGGGCGCATCGAGGGCTTGCGCGAGCGCAATCTCTCGTAGGAGCGCCCTCGGGCGCGAAAGGGCTTGCCGCAAGCGCAATCGCGCCCGAGGGCGCTCCTACTGGAGAGCTGGGTTCCTTGGCGGCCCTTGGGCCCTCAGCCCCGCTCCCCCTCCAGCAACAACCGTCCCTGGCTGTCGACCAGCGCGAAGCGCCCGTCGCCGGCGGTCAGCAGGCGCGTGCTTCCCGGCAGATCGATGGTGCGACGAAAGCGCACGGCTAGTTCCTGCGCTGGCGTATGGCCACGCGCCAGTTCGGCGTCGATCCGTGCGAGCGCACCCATGCCGTGGGCGATCGGGCGGCGAAAGCCGAAGGGGCGGGCCAGCCAGCGCGCGAGGTGGATCGGGTTCCAGTCTCCACTGACGCGGGCGTAGCGGCGGCCGAAGTGGCCGGCGAACTCGATGGTCGCCCGGATCTCGCCGGCAGGGGACTCTTCGGGCGCCGCCTTGGGCGCCTCGGTGCGCGGCGCGCCGCGCACTCGGGTCACATAGACACTCTCGATCTCGATGACGCGTGCGCCGCGCTGCGACAGCGTGGTCGCCAGCGTGAACTCGCGGCTGCGGCGCTTTTCGCGGTCGTCGGTGACCGCCAGTTCGAGGCCGAGCGGCTGGCCGATATCGACCATCCCCAGTCGCCGGATGCGGTTGCTGGCGTGAACCAGACCCATCGAGCGCACCGGGAAATCCGGCTGGTTGATCAGGTGCACATGCGCCGGTTGCGCCAGCACA